>MNEU01000083.1 GCA_001917855.1 Armatimonadetes bacterium 13_1_40CM_64_14
GACTATGGAGCCACGACTCCCACCGATCCGCGTGTGGTGGAGGCCATGGTGCCCTATTTCACCGAGAAGTTCGGCAACGCTGGCAGTATCCACGCGTTTGGGCAGGAGGCCCGCGAAGCTGTGGACGGCGCCCGGGAGATCATCGCCGCTGCGATTGGCGCATCCCCTCAGGAGATCGTGTTCACAAGTGGGGCGACGGAGGCCGATAACTTTGCCGTGCTAGGGGTGGCGTGGGCCAACGAGTCCCGCGGCCGCCATCTGATCACCTCCCGTATCGAACACCACGCGGTACTGGAACCGTGTCGGTTCCTCGAGGGACGCGGCTTTGAGGTCACGTACCTCCCCGTGGACCGCGCCGGCCGGGTGGACCCTGACGACGTGCGGCGCGCCATTCGCCCCGATACCACTCTGATCTCCGTCATGTCGGCCAATAACGAAATCGGAACGCTGGAGCCGGTGGCGGAGATCGGTCGGATCGCGCGCGACCAGGGCATCTTGATGCACACGGACGCGACACAATCGGTGGGAATCGTACCCGTGCACGTCGATGCGTTGTCCGTGGACCTGCTATCGCTGTCGGCGCACAAGCGCTACGGCCCCAAGGGGGTCGGCGCACTGTATGTCCGCAAGGGATCCAAGCTTGCCCGCGTCCAGAGCGGGGGATCCCAGGAGCGAAACCGCCGTGCGGGGACCGAGAACGTCCCGGGCATCGTCGGGTTTGGCGCCGCGTTGGCGCTGGCGCTAGAGGTGATGGACGAGGAAGCGTCGCACCTGCGTCGCTTGCGCGACCGTCTGATCGACGAACTGATGCGTCTTGACGGCGCCCACCTAAATGGGCATCGGGCCGACCGGCTCCCCGGCAACGTCAACCTGTCGTTTGAGGGGACCGACAGCGAGTCCCTCCTGCTCGCTTTGGACTTCCAGGGGGTCGCGGCGAGCAGCGGGTCGGCGTGTACGTCTGGCAGCCTCGAACCATCCCACGTGCTCACGGCCATCGGCCTCAGCCCAGAAATCGCGGCTGGCACTGTGCGCTTGACCCTCGGTCGGTGGACCACTTCGCAGGATGTTGACGACCTGCTTACGATCTTCCCAGAAGTCCTCCGCGGTCTCCGTCCCGCCTTGGCCGGTCGCGCGCGCTGACGCGGGAAGTTTTCACCCGCACGACGAATTTCACCAGAGGGGACGGTGTCACTCCTTCCCGGACGCATACAACTGTGGCCGACTACATCCCGATCTTCGTCCACTTGACGCTCGCCGTGTTGCTGACCGTGGCCTTACTCACGGTGCATGCCGTCCTCGGCGGGCGCTTCTCCGCCGGAGCGGCGCCTCGCCCGCATCCGGGGCAAGCGGAACCTTACGAATCCGGCGTCTGGCCGGTCGGGTCCGCCCGTGAGCGCGTCCCAATCCGGTACTATCTCATCGCTATGCTGTTCTTGCTGTTTGATGTCGAGGCCGTGTTTCTGTACCCCTGGGCGGTCAACGCCCGCGCGTTGGGCGTCTTTGGACTGGTCGAGATCCTGACGTTCGTCGCCGTGCTCGGACTGGGCTTCGGGTACGCGTGGAAGCGGGGCGCACTGGAATGGCTGTGACCGGCGGCGTGTCCCTGCGCGCTACCCTCGTCTCCCGCGCAGCCACGTCCGCGGAGGCCACCGCGGCCGATGTGCGCGCATTGGAATCCAACGTCCTCACCACGACTGTCGACCGCATGGCGTCCTGGGCGCGCAAGAACTCGTTGTGGCCGGCGCAGTTCGGCCTGGCGTGTTGCGCGATCGAGATGATCGCGGTCGCGCAGTCGCGGTTTGACATCGCGCGGTTTGGCAGCGAGGCGTTTCGCGCGTCCCCTCGCCAAGCGGATCTGATGATCGTCTCGGGTCGGGTCTCGCAAAAGATGGCGCCGGTCCTCCAGCACATCTACGAGCAGATGCTGGATCCGAAGTGGGTCATCGCAATGGGCGATTGCGCTAGTTGCGGGGGTGTCTTTAATAACTACGCCCTCGTGCAGGGCGTGGATAAGCTCGTCCCCGTGGACGTTTACGTGGCCGGATGTCCGCCTCGCCCCGAGGCGTTGCTCTACGGACTTCTCAAGCTGCAAGAGCTCATCGCCAATCCATCCGCCCGGAGACGGTCATGACGGATCCCACAGACGCGCTGGTCGGGCAGCTCGGCGCCGGGGTGGTCGAGCAGACACGGTTTCGCGACGAACGCACCCTCGTGGTAGACAAGGCGCACCTCGAGCCGGCGTTGGACGCGGCGTTCGGACTCGGGTTCACCGTCCTCACCGACCTCACGGCGGTCGATCGCCACCCCGGGGTGCCGCGGTTTGAGGTGGTGTACCTGCTGACCTCCCTGGTGCCGCCCGCCCGACTGCGTCTGAAGGTCCGCGTGGCTGATGGCGAGACGGTGCCGTCAGCAACCGGGCGGTGGCCGGGGGCCAACTGGCTCGAGCGGGAAGTGTACGATTTGTTTGGGATCCGGTTCGACGGTCATCCCGATCTGACGCGCATTCTCATGCCCGATGACTGGGAAGGATACCCGCTGCGTAAGGACTTCGCGCTCGTCGAGGAGCCGGTGCAGTTTATTGGGCACACGCCCAAAGTCCCCAGCCAGATCATCCCGAAGTCGAAGCAGCCGTAGGCGACACGGGAGGGCGGGAGCGGTCCGGGAAGCCCCGGGCCCACGCGCGCGCTCGCAAGGACGCGAATGAGTGAACTGACGCGAGAAACCCTCGTCTTGAACATGGGCCCGCAGCACCCTGCTACGCACGGGGTGTTGCGTGTGCTGCTGGAGCTCGAAGGCGAGGCCATTGTGGGGGCGGAGCCGGTGATTGGCTACCTGCACACCGGGTTTGAGAAGGAGATGGAGACCCGGACCTATCACCAGAACATCGTCTTCCCCCCTCGCATTGAGTACCTCGCTACGTTTATTGAAGAACAAGCGTACGTTCTGGCCGTCGAAAAACTCCTCGGCATCAGCGCTCCCCCGCGGGCCACCATGATTCGGCTCATCTTGGCCGAGCTGTCCCGTATCGCCAGTCACTTGGTGTACCTGGGCACCGGAGCGATGGACCTCAACGTGAGTAGCCTGCTCATGTATTGCTTCCGCGACCGCGAGGAGATCCTCGATATCTTCGAGATGGTCTCGGGCCAGCGCATGATGCACGGGTATTTTCGTATCGGCGGGCTGCAGTGGGATGTGCCCACTGGGTTTACCGAGCGCGTCCGGACATTCCTGAAGACCTTCCCCTCACGCCTGGACGAGTTCGAGACGCTGCTCACCGATAACCTGATCTGGCGCGAGCGCACGGAAGGGGTGGCGGTGCTCAGTGCAGAGGAGGCCCTGCGGTATGGCTGCACGGGCCCGCTCCTTCGCGGATCGGGCGTGTCCTATGACGTGCGCAAGGCGTTCCCCTACGGGGGGTACGACGAGTTTACGTTTGATGTGCCTGTCGGAGTGGCCGGGGATGCGTTTGACCGCTACCGGGTGCGGATGGAAGAGATGCGGCAGAGTCTGCGCATCGTGGGGCAGGCTCTGGACCGCCTGCCCGAAGGGCCCGTCCTGATCGATGACCGAAAAGTCGCCCTCCCCCCGCGGGGTGAACTCGTCCGGAGCATGGAGGCGGTCATTCACCAGTTCAAACTTGTGAGTGAAGGCATCCACCCCCCGGCCGGGGAGGTTTACGCCGCCGTGGAGTCTCCTCGGGGAGAGAAAGGCTACTACATCGTCAGCGATGGTAGCAATCGTCCGTGGCGTGTGCGGGTCAGGTCGCCCTCATTTAACAACCTGCAAGCCCTTCCCGTGATGCTGGCGCACGGGTCCGTTGCCGATGTCGTGGTGGCGATCGCGTCGATTGATATTGTGTTGGGAGACGTGGACCGCTGATGGTCCTTTCCGAGAACGCGCGATCCGAGATCCGTCGCCTCATGGCGCAGTTCCCGCAGCGGCAGTCCGCTCTGCTGGGCGCGCTGTTCGTGGCTCAAGACGAAGTGGGGTACCTGTCCCCCGATGCCCTCGCCGACGTGGCCGCGGTCATGGACCTGCCCGTGAGCGAGATCACCTCAGTGGCGTCGTTCTACCACCTGTATCGTTTCAGCCCCGAGGGACGGCACGTCATTCAAGTGTGCACCAATATCTCCTGTCAATTGCGGGGCTGCGGACGGATCCTTGACCACCTGCGCCGCCGGCTGCAGGTGGACGTGGGGGAGACAACGGCGGATGGCGCGTTCACGCTGAAGACCGCCGAGTGCCTCGCCGCGTGCGAGAGCGCTCCGGTGATGATGGTGGATACGGACCGCCTTGGGCCCATGTCTGAGAGGGATGTTGATTCGCTGCTCGACCAGTACGCGCACGCCTCCACCCCAAGCGCATCCCGTCCTCGTCTCGCCCCGCCGCCGGTCGCGCCCCAGACATCCATGATCTTGAAATACATCCACGAGCCCGATCAGGGGGAGCTAGAAGCGTACCGCCGGCGGGGGGGCTACGAGGGGCTCCGCCGAGCCCTGGGAATGTCGCCTGATGGGGTGACCGACGAAGTAGAGAAATCAGGTCTGCGCGGGCGCGGGGGTGCGGGTTTTCCCACAGGAAGAAAGTGGAAGTTCATCCCCAAGGACCCGGCAATCCCCCGGTACGTGGTCATCAACGCCGATGAGGGGGAGCCCGGGACCTTCAAAGACCGCACGTTATTGGAAGGTGATCCCCACAGACTCCTTGAGGGCATTGCGATTGCCAGCTACGCCGTCGGCGCCAAGCAGGCCTTCGTCTACGTGCGCCGAGAGTTCCACCACGCCCGCACCGGTTTAGAGCGGGCTCTCGCCCAGGCGTCCGGGGCGGGGCTGCTGGGCCACAATATCCTGGGCAGCGGCTATGACCTCGATGTGGTCGTGGCCACGGGGGCGGGGGCCTACATTGCGGGCGAGGAGACATCCTTGCTGGAGTCTCTGGAAGGCCGGCGGGCGATGCCGCGCCTGAAGCCGCCGTACTACCCGGCTGTGAAAGGCCTCTACTCGCGTCCCACCGTCCTCAACAACGTCGAGACGCTCTGCCACGTGGCGTGGATTTTGACCGAGGGCGTGGAGCGATACCGCCAACTCGGGCCGCCGATCCTGATCTCCGTGAGCGGCCACATCGCGCGACCGGGCGTGTACGAAGTCCCGCTGGGCACGACGATCCGCCAGGTGATCGAACGCGCAGGGGGAATGCTCGACGGCCGACCGTGCAAGGCGTGTTTCCCCGGCGGGTCGTCGTCGGCGATCCTACCCGCGGCCTATCTCGACACCCAGATGGACTATGACGCCCTGGCCAAGCTTGATGTCTACGGGTCCATGCTGGGATCAGGGGCGCTGATTGTGATGGACGACACCACGAACATGGTCGAAGTCGTGGCGCGCACGGTGGAGTTCTATCGCGATGAATCCTGCGGTAAGTGCACGCCTTGTCGGGAGGGCACGATGTGGCTGGGCCAGGTCCTGCGCCGTATGCTCGCGGGTCAGGGCCGCTCCGAGGACTTGGCCCTGTTGGACAGCATCGCGCGGGGCATGACGGGTACCTGCTTCTGTCCCCTGGGCGAAAGCGTTCCCCCCGCCATCTACTCATCCTTGCGGTTCTTCCGCTCCGAGTTCGAGCAATATGCCAAGGGGGCCGGCGGCGTGCCCCAGGCCGTCCATGCGTAGCGGCGCCCCCCTTTCGGCTTGGGCCGCATCCTCCCGGGCTGATTTAGGCGGACGAGTGATGCGATGAACCAGGTTCCCCCGATGGTCACGATGACGATCGATGGCACGAAGGTGGCGGTGCCCAAGGGGACCACCGTGTACCAGGCCGCCAAGGGGGCCCACATCGAGATCCCCATCTTCTGCTACCACGACCGGATGCCGCCCCTGGGCGCGTGCCGCATGTGTCTGGTCAAAGTGGAGAAGATGGCGAAGTTGCAAACGTCGTGCACGCTGGAAGCCGCAGACGGGATGGTCGTGTCGACGATCGCGCCCGAGGTGAAAGCCGGCCAGGAAGCGATCCTGGAGTTCTTACTCATCAACCATCCCCTGGACTGCCCCATCTGCGACAAGGGCGGGGAGTGTCCGTTGCAGGACCAGACCTATGCGTTTGGGCCGGGGCGCAGCCGGTTCATCGAACCCAAGCGCGACTTCGCCAAACCCGTGTCGTTGGGAAGGGTGCTGGTGCTGGACCGCGAGCGATGCATCCTGTGCTGGCGGTGTGTGCGCTTCGGTGAGATCATCGCGGGGGATGACGCGCTGAAGGGGTTCGAGCGGGGGTTTCACAGCGAGATCAACACCCCGTTCACCCTGCCGGTGGAGTCAAAGTTCATCGGGAACACCATCGCCATTTGCCCGGTAGGCGCCCTGACCGCGAAGCCCTACCGCTTCGCGGCGCGGCCCTGGGACAACCAAGCTGTGTCCAGCGTCTGCACGCTGTGCGGGGTGGGCTGCGCGGTGGACTTCGATGTGCGGGGCGGAGCCATCACGCGGACGCGCGCCCGCGAGTCTCCCGCGGTCAACGACATTTGGTTGTGTGATTTGGGGTTCTTCGGTCACGGATACGTGCAC
This sequence comes from Armatimonadetes bacterium 13_1_40CM_64_14, assembly GCA_001917855.1. Taxonomy (GTDB): domain Bacteria; phylum Sysuimicrobiota; class Sysuimicrobiia; order Sysuimicrobiales; family Kaftiobacteriaceae; genus 13-1-40CM-64-14. The sequence goes on from MNEU01000083.1 coordinate 6,555, forward strand.
CACTCAGAGCGGCTCCGCCGGCCCCTGGTCCGCCAGGACGGCAATCTGGTGGAGACAACGTGGGACAATGCCCTCGACCTGGTCGCCCATCGTCTGCGGGCCGCCCCGCCATCCCGGGTGGCGATGCTTGGCGGCGCGAGGCTGACAAACGAGGATGCCTATGTCGCCGGCCGGTTTTTCCGCGGCGTCCTTGGCACCAATCACCTTGACCACCGCATCGACACGCGCCCCCAGAGCGCGAGCCAATCAGTCCCGTGGGGCATGGCCGTGTCCATCGCGGAGATCGATCAGGCCGACGTCATCCTACTGGTGGGCTGCGACGTCACCGAGGAGTATCCCGTCCTCTGGCTGCGCATGAAGCGCGCCATCGCCCACGGGGCAAAAGTGATCGCGGTGACGCCCAAAGCGCTGGAGATCCACAGGTTCGTTGACCACCATCTCGTCCACCGATACGGGGAGGGGGCCGCCGTCGTGCGCGCCCTGACGGGGTCCCACGTTGAGGATTCTCGCGCCGGTGGTCTCGGGGGCGTCGACTCCGCGGCAATCACCGCCGCTGCCGCCCGGTTGGGGGGAGCGACGCGGGCGCTGGTGATGATCGGTCGCGCGGCCTTAGAAGCCCCCGACGGAGTCGAAGCCGCCGCGGCGGTTCGCGATCTCGCCGCGCGGCTTAGCGTGCCGGTAAACGTGATGCGGGGGAAAGGAAATGCCTTTGGGGCGGCGCTGGGGGGGCTGCTGCCCGATGCGGGTCCCGGCGGTCGTCCGCTTGCCGACATCGCAGGCGATCTCCAGCAGATCTGGAATCGGGCGGTCGCCCCGCAGTCTGGGATGACGGCCCCCGAGATCGTCGAGACCGGCGCTCAGGGAGGGCTCGACGTCCTGTATGTGGTGGCGGCCGATCCTGCAACCGACGTCTTGGACCACACACAGTGGAAGGCAGCGCGCGCACGCCTGCCCTTCTTGGTGGTCCAAGACGCCTTCTTGACGCAGACGGCGCAGGTCGCCGACGTCGTGCTGCCCGCCCTCGTGGCTCCCGAAAAAGACGGAACGGTGAGCAGCATCGAGGGGCGCATCCAACGACTGCACGCGGCCGTCCTTGGTCCGGGGGAGGCCCGCCAGGATTGGACCATCTTTGCCGCATTGGCCGAGCGCTGCGGTGCAGAGATGGCGTACAGCGGGTGGGAAGAAATTTTTGACGAGATGCAGGCTCTGATCCCCGGGCTGGCTCTCGACGCGCGCATGAACCCGATGGGTGGCGCGATCGGACGCCCCGCCCGCACGCCGCCTCCGCCTGTCCGCGCAGAGGCGCCCAGTGCGGACTTCCCGTTCGTGCTGATCCCCGGTGAGGCGTTGTTCGCGCGCGGTGCGATGTCCGCGCGGAGCGCCGCGATCGCCGACCTCGCCGGAGAGCCGTGGGCCATGATGCATCCGGATGATGCCGCCCGTCTGCCCGTCGCGGAGGGGGACGCGATCGTCTTGCAGTCCCCGCATGGGGCGGCGGCCGTGCGTGTGAAGGTGTCGACGGCCGTGTTGGCGGGGCAGGTGTTCTTGCCCCGCGGGTATGATGGCGCCGCAGCGAACGCGCTCGCAGACGCGGCCGAGGCTTTGACTCGTGTGCGTGCGATCGCGTTGACGCCGACCTCGGCGGGGGCCGGATCGGGAGAGGTGGGGAGGCGTACCCCATGAACGACGTCGCCGTCGCGGCGGTGAAGAGCGCGATCTTGCTGGGGATCCTGCTCACCGCGTGCGCCTACATGACGTTGCTGGAACGCCGACTGCTGGGGAAGTTTCAAATCCGCTACGGCCCCAACCGCGTCGGACCGTTTGGGCTCCTGCAGCCGCTCGCCGATGGGGTGAAGCTGATCTTAAAAGAAAATTTCATGCCGGCGAACGTGGATGTTCTCGTCTACTGGCTGGCTCCCGCGCTGTCCATGATCACCGCGCTGTTTGTCTATGCGGTGATTCCCTTTGGGCCGGAGGTCACGCTGTTCGGTCGGCCCGTCGCGCTGCGCTTGGCCGACGTCGACGTGGGGATCCTGGTGGTCTTGGCCGCCTCCTCTATCGGGGTGTATGGCATCATCCTGGGGGGCTGGTCCTCGAACAGCAAGTTCTCTCTCTTGGGCAGTCTGCGCAGCAGCGCGCAGCTGATCAGCTATGAACTCGCCCTGGGGCTGGCGGTCATTGCGGTTGTGCTCACGGCGGGATCGCTGAGTCTGGTGCGCATCGTCGAAGCGCAGCGTCCCGTGTGGTTCGTGGTCCGTCAGCCGCTTGCGTTTCTCATCTTTCTCGTGGCGGCGCTGGCCGAAACGAACCGCGCCCCCTTTGACCTCCCCGAGGCGGAGCAGGAGCTCGTGGCCGGGTACCAGACCGAGTATGGCGGCTTTAAGTTTGCGATGTTCTACATCGGGGAGTACGTCGCCGTCGTCACGATGAGTGCACTGATGACGACGCTGTTCTGGGGCGGGTGGCAAGGGCCGGTGCTGCCCGGGGTGCTGTGGTTCGCAGTGAAGACGCTGGCCTTCGTCTTCGTCTTCATTTGGGTGCGCGCGACCCTGCCGCGGGTGCGCCACGACCAACTCATGGCGTTCGGCTGGAAGGTGCTCGTCCCCTTGGGGCTGGCCAACATCGTCGTGACAGCGCTCGCGGTGGTGTTGCGACCATCGTGACCATGGAGAAGGGAAGGTAGCGACATGGCGCGGCTGAGTGTGCGTCTGAGGCAAGGACTGGCCATGCTGAAAGGCATGGGCGTGACCTTCCGCTACCTCTTCCGGCCTCCGATGACCGTCCGGTACCCAGAGGACAAGCGGTCCGCCGTCCAGCCGCGTTTCAAAGGACGGCACTGGCTCACGCTCTACGAGGACGGGATGGAACGCTGCGTCGGCTGCGAGCTCTGTGTAATCGTCTGCCCCTCGCAGGCCATCTTCGTGCAAGCGGCGGAAAACACCCCGGAGCAGCAGGTGAGCAAGGGCGAACGGTATGCCGCCGACTTTCAGATCAACGAACTGCGCTGCATCTTCTGTGGGTTCTGCGAGGAGGCGTGTCCGACCGGAGCCATCGTCTTGGGCCGTGAGTATGAACTCGCGAGCTACACGCGGGAGGACATGATCTATACCAAGCCCATGCTGACCGAGCCTTACCCCGGCGCCTCAGGTCGCGACCCCCGGCGAGAAGTGTAAGTGAGGCCACACATGCGAGTGCGTCCAGGAGGCCTCGCGCCCGGCGGCGCGGGAAATCCGGGCGCCCTAAGGGAGCCGCGGTGGAACTAGTCATCTTTGCCCTTGCCGCGCTGGGGGCGGTCGCCGGCGGGGTCGGGATCATCGCCAGCCGCTCCCCGGTGCGCAGCGCCCTGTCGTTGTTATTGGTCCTGGGGTGCCTGGCCGCGCTGTCCTTACTCTTGGCGGCCCAATTCATTGCGGCGCTTCAGATCATTATCTACGCCGGCGCCATCGTGATCTTGTTCTTGTTTGTGGTCATGCTACTGCACGCTCGATCGGGAGAGACCGCGCCGAACCGGTTGGGATGGCTGACCCCCGCAGGCATTGTGCTCGGGGGCCTCCTCCTCGCGGGACTGCTCGGGACGGTGTGGGCCAGAGATGGGGGTGGGGTCGCCTCGGTTGGCGCAGAGTTTGGGACAGCGGAGGCCGTGGGCCAGATGCTCTTCACGACGTTCATGCTGCCCTTTGAGGCGGCGTCTGTCCTCTTGCTGGTCGGGATCATCGCCGCTGTGATCATCGGCCGGCCGGAGCCCGCTTCGCCGACGGCGACAGGCACACCCCGCCGCGGAGTCGAGGCGAGGAAACGATGACGGTCCCCATCGGCGCCTACCTCGCGCTCGGCGCGCTGCTGTTTGTGCTCGGGATCGCCGGCGTGCTGCTGCGCCGCAGCGCCTTGATCGTGTTCATGTCCATCGAGTTGATGCTCAATGCGGTGAACCTGACGTTTGTGGCATTCGCGCGACAGCTTGGGCGTCTGGAAGGACAGGTGGCGGTCTTCTTCGTGCTCGTGGTCGCGGCTGTAGAGGTTGTCGTGGGATTGGCCATCATCATTGCGATCTTTCGCACGCGTGCCACCGTGGACCTCGATGACGTGGACCTGCTCCGAGGGTAACGAATGCTGCTCGCGTTGATCATCGCCTTCCCCCTGGCGGGCTGGCTGATTCTCGGGGTGGTCGGCGGACGGCTCCCGCGCCGGGTCATTGGGATCCTCGCTAGCGGTACCGTCGCGCTGGCGTTTGTCGCCTCAGTCGCCGCCTCCCGCCATCCCGCCGTCAGTGCGGGGGGCCTGACCGCTCCGTTGTTCTCGTGGATCGCCGCCGGCGCGCTCACCGTCCCCGCGGGGCTGCTGATGGATCGCCTGTCCTCCCTCATGGCGCTGGTCGTGACAGGGGTCGGCTTTCTCATCCACGTCTACTCCATCGGTTACATGGCAGACGATCGCAGCTACGCCCGCTACTTCGCCTACCTGAATCTCTTCATCGCCTCGATGCTGCTGTTGGTCTTGGGCAGCAACCTCCTGGTCCTGTTCGTCGGGTGGGAGCTGGTGGGGCTGTGTTCGTACCTGCTGATTGGCTTCTGGTTCGACCGGGAGCGCGCGGCGCAGGCGGGGCGCAAAGCCTTTGTCGTCAACCGCATCGGCGATGCGGGGTTCCTGCTGGGCATTCTGCTGCTGGCGACATCCACAGGCACGCTGGAGTTGGGGCGGATCGGCTCACTCGCCTCCCAGATGGCCCCCGGGGTGCTCACGGCAGTGACTTTGCTGCTGTTTGTCGGCGCGACGGGCAAGTCCGCGCAACTGCCGCTGTACGTGTGGCTCCCGGATGCCATGGAAGGACCGACGCCCGTGTCTGCCCTGATCCATGCCGCCACGATGGTGACAGCGGGCGTCTACATGATCGCTCGCCTGCACCCCCTGTTCCTCGCCGCCCCCCTCACGCTTTCCGTGGTCGCAGGGGTGGGCGCGGCGACGGCGTTCTTCGCGGCGACCGTCGCCTTGGTGCAATGGGACCTCAAACGCGTGCTGGCGTACTCCACGATCAGCCAACTCGGCTACATGTTCGTGGCGATGGGCGTGGTCGCGATGCCGGCGGGGATGTTCCACCTCACCACGCATGCGTTCTTTAAGGCGTTACTCTTCCTCGCCGCTGGCAGCGTCATGCACGCCATGGGCGGGGTCATCGACATGCGCCAGCTGGGCGGGCTCGCCGGGGCGATGCGGTGGACAGCGTTCGGATTTGTCATTGGCGCCCTCGCGCTGGCAGGGATTCCACCGTTTGCGGGGTTTTTCAGTAAGGACCTGATTTTGGAGGCGGCCTTCACGTCGGCGCAACACGGGGGATCGTGGCTGGTGTGGGTCGCCGGGCTGGCGACGGCGTTTGTCACCGCGGTCTATGTGACGCGCGCCGCCATCCTGACGTTTCTGCCCCCTGCGGCGCATCACGGCCATCCGCATGAGGCACCGCCCACAATGCGCTGGCCCATGGCCGCCCTGGCGGTCCTCTCGGTGGGCGGGGGAGCGTTGGGCGCGCAGGCGGTGGGAGCCCCGTTGTTGCACAGCCTCGACCGCTTCTTTGCCACCGCCCCTGCCACGGAATCTGCGCCTGCGGTCCTGCTCACAATGATCCCCGTGGCGATCGGCGCACTGGGGATGGTGATGGGTGTGTTCCTCTACCGCGGGCGGCGCGAGGTGACCCTGGGCGCAGTGGGGCGCTTCTTTGAACGGCAGTGGTACGTGGAGCGCGTGTACGACGCTGCGATCCTGGCCCCCGCCCGGGCGCTCGCGCAGTTTTGCGCTGACGTCATTGAGACGCGCGGGATTGACGGGGCCGTGAACGGTGTGGCCGCGCTGGTGGTCCGCGCGGGAGGAACACTGCGGCGGGCGCAGACCGGCTTCGTGCGCAGCTACGCGGCGGCGATCCTGGCGGGCACCATCGTCGTGCTGGGGTATTGGCTGCTGCGATGACGGGCGCCCCGCTGCTCTCGGGTTTGATTTTCCTGCCCCTGGCGGCTGCGATGATCGTGCTGTGGCTCGACCGCCAGCGCGTGGGCGCGATGTTCACCGTGGCCTTGGCGGGGATGGGCGCGGCGCTGGTCGTCGCCTGCGTCCTCTTCGCCCGCTTCGATTCCGCCACCGCCGCCCTGCAGTTTGTCGAGCGGACCCCGTGGACCGGTGGCATCGACTACGCCATCGGCGTCGATGGCATCTCATTGCCCCTGGTGATGTTGACGGCGGTGATCCTCCCGCTGGCGTTGCTGTCGGCATGGGGCTCGGTCCACGAACGCGTGAAGGAATTCATCGTGAGTCTGCTCGCGTTGGAGACCGCGTTGCTCGGGACATTTCTGGCATCCGACCTCATCCTGTTCTTCGTGTTCTGGGAGGCGGTGCTCATCCCGATGTACTTCATCATCGGACTGTGGGGCGGGCTCCGCCGCGCGTACGCGGCGATCAAGTTCATCCTGTACACGATGACCGGCAGCGCGCTGATGCTCGTGGCCATTATCGTCTTGTCCGTCCAGGGCACCGCCCAGTTAGGCACCCGCACCTTCGATGTGGTCGCCTTGCGCACAGTGCACGTCGCGATGCCGCTTCAGGGGTATTTAGCCGCGGCCTTTGCCCTGGCGTTTGCCATCAAGGTCCCCGTGTGGCCGCTGCACACCTGGCTCCCGGACGCGCACGTGGAAGCCCCCACGGCGGGCAGCGTCGTTCTCGCCGCCGTCTTGTTGAAGATGGGCGCCTACGGGTTCTTGCGCTTCCTGCTCCCCCTCTTTCCGCAGGCCAGCCTGCAGTTTGCGCCGGTCATGTCGGTGCTGGCCATCATCGGCATCCTCTACGGGGGGATCGTCTCGTGGGCCCAACGTGACGTGAAGCGCCTCGTGGCGATGAGCAGCGTGAGTCACCTCGGGTTGGTGACGCTCGGCGCGTTTGCGTTCACCGTGGAGGCCGTCCACGGCAGCTTATTGCAGATGGTCAATCACGGCCTGAGCACCGGGGGGTTGTTCTTGCTCGTCGGCGTGCTCTACGACCGCACCCACTCACGGCAACTGGACGACTACGGCGGGGTCGCCGCCCTGATGCCGCGTTTTGCGCCCCTGGCGTTGTTCGGGCGACCCCGAGCTACGCTGTCGCGGCCGTCGGCGGCGTCATTCTGTCGGCGATCTACCTGCTGTGGATGTATCAGAGAGTGATGCTGGGTCCGGTGACCGTGAAAGAACCCGCCAAGATGGTGGACCTGTCCCGGCGCGAACAGTGGTTGTTCATCCCCCTCGTCGCGCTCATCTTTTGGATCGGAATTTACCCCACACCGCTGCTGTCGAGATCTGACGCCTCGGTGCGCGCGCTGCTCGCCACCTTCCGCGCCCGGACCGGGTCTCCCCAGATTGTGTGGAGCACGAGTCCGCCGCCGTGACGCTTCCCCTGGTTGACCTGCGGCAGCTCCTCCCGGAGTTGATCGTGACCGGGACGGCGATCGTCGTCTTAGCGTGGGCGCTGTTCCTCCCGGTGCCCCGCCAACAGCCCTTGCGGTGGCTGGCCGCGGGCGGCGTGGGCGCGGCGCTGATCGCTACGGTGATGCTCGGCACGCAGAGCACCAGCGCCTTTGCCGGGATGTACGCGCGCGATGCCCTCACTCAGGTCTTGCAGGCGACAGCGCTCGTGGCCGCGCTGCTGGCGCTGGGGCTTTCAGGCGACTATGTCTCCCGGACGCGCTTTGACGGGGGCGAATTCTACGGCCTGGTGTTGTTCGCTGCGCTCGGCGCGATGCTCATGGCAGCGAGCACCGACCTGCTCATGCTGTTCGTGGGGTTTGAGACGCTCTCCATCCCGCTGTACGTGCTCGCGGCGTTTGCTCGCTCCGACCAACGCTCCCAGGAGGCCGGGCTGAAGTACTTCTTGCTGGGAGCGTTCAGCACGGCGTTCTTCTTGTACGGAATTGCCCTGCTGTTCGGCGCGACCGGCTCGACAGCGCTCGGCTCCCTCGCCGCGCGTGTCGGCGCTCCGACTACGATCTTTCACGCGGGGATCGCCCTGCTTACGGTGGGGCTTGCCTTCAAGGCGGCTGTCGTGCCATTCCACTTCTGGGTCCCGGACGTCTACGAGGGCGCGCCCCTGCCGGTCACAGCCTACATGTCCGTCATCGCCAAAATCGGGGCGTTTGCCGCGATGCTGCGTGTGTTCGTGGGTGCCCTCGCCCTGCAGGCCGCGCAGTGGGCGCCGCTGCTGGCCGCCGCAAGCGTGCTGACGATGGTGCTGGGCAACTTGGCGGCGCTAAGGCAAACGAGCATCAAGCGCTTGCTCGCGTACTCTAGCATCGCGCACGCAGGCTACATCCTTACCGGGGTCGTGGCCGGCACCCCTGCCGGCGCATCTGCCGTGGCCTTCTATCTGGTCGCGTACACGTTCATGACGCTGGGCGCGTTTGGAGTTGTGCTCATGCTGCAGCGCCAGGGCCACGAAGCGGACCAGATCGCCGACCTCACCGGGCTGGCTTGGCGCTCGCCCGCGTTGGGCGCCGCGATGACGCTGTTCATGGTCTCCTTGGCCGGGTTTCCCCTGACGGTGGGGTTCTTGGCCAAGTTCTACGTGTTCACCGCCGTGTTGGATCGCGGCCAGGTCGGGGTTGCGGTGATCGGTCTGCTCACGAGCGTCGTGTCTGCCTACTATTACCTGCGCGTGGCGTACACGATGTTCATCGGGCAGCCCAGCGCAGACATTGAGTATGTCGGCGGGCGGTGGGTGACGGCCGCTCTGGTCGTGTGCGCGGCTGGAGTGCTGGGAGGCGGGCTCTTTCCGGCGCGCCTGACCGCGTTTGTGCAACAGGTAGCTCAAGTGCTGCGGTAACGCGAGGGAAGGGGACCGCGACCCCGCCGGAGCGTAGTCTTGCGGGTGTGTCCCCAGGTTCGTTTCGGCTGCGAGAGGACTGCGCGTGCCCACTGAGGAGAAATTCGACGCGATTGTCGTCGGGGCAGGGCCGGCCGGGAGTGCGGCGGCCTGCACTATGGCCCGCGCGGGTCTCAGCGTCGTGCTGATCGAGCGCGGTGAGTACCCGGGCGCCAAGAACGTGATGGGCGGGGTTATGTACGGTCGGATGCTGGCCGATGTGATTCCGACGTTTCCCGCCGACGCGCCCATCGAGCGAGTGATTGTGGAAGAGCGCGTGTGGATCACGACGGCTGACTCCGCCGTGACGGTCGGTCACAAGACGGCCGCCGCCCCCAGTGGCATCCCCAACGCCTTTACCGTCCTGCGGGCGAAGTTCGACCGCTGGTTTGCGAGCAAGGCAGAAGAAGCCGGGGCGCTGCTGGTTCCCGCTACCGTGGTCGAAGATGTCATCATCCGCGACGGCAAGGTCGTCGGCGTGCGGACCGGTCGAGCGGACGGGGATCTGTACGCGGACGTCGTGGTCCTCTGCGATGGCGTACATTCGTTTCTCGTGAAGAAAGCCGGCCTCCAGTCCCGCGAGATTGAACCCCATGAGGTGGCGCTCGCCGTCAAGGAGATCATCGCTCTCTCGCCTGAGGTCATCCAGGAGCGGTTCAACGTCGGCGAGGGGCAGGGGGTCACCCTGGAACTCTACGGCGACGTCACCCAGGGGATGGGCGGCTACGGGTTCATCTACACGAACCGCGAAAGCTTGTCAGTGGGCGTCGGGGCGCTTCTGTCGCACCTCATGCGCACCAAGATCACACCCTACGCGTTGCTCGAGCACGTAAAGCAGCACCCATTGGTGCAGCCGTTGATCGCGGGCGGACAGGTCGTCGAGTATTTGGCTCACGCCATCCCCGAAGGCGGCTACAAGGCGATGCCCCGCCTCTATGGCGACGGTGTGCTCGTGGCCGGGGATGCGGCGATGATGGTCAACGGGGTGCACCGCGAGGGGAGTAACCTGGCGATGACGGCCGGGCGG
>MNEU01000086.1 GCA_001917855.1 Armatimonadetes bacterium 13_1_40CM_64_14
CGTCCCTCCCACCGTTTATTCGTCGCGCTGGCAATAGCAAAGACGATCCGCTCGCAGCTCGCGGTGTTGGTGAAGCAGGTCATGGGTCGTGTCCGGCGCCGAATTTCCCTGAAGACGCGCTCGATAGCATTGGTCGTGCGGACGCGGCGCCAGTCCCGTGCGGGGGCGTGGTAGAAGGCCAGGAGCGCTTCCCAGTCGCGCAGCAGACAGGCGACGGCCTTGGGCGCGACCCGCCGCCACGCCCGCACCCACTGCTGTAGGGCCCGCTCCGCGGTCGCCCGGTCGCGCGCTTGATAGATGCGTCGCGCGAGGTGCAGGCAGCGCTCCCGATCGCGGACGCGCAGTTGCTGGGCGACATTGCGGAGCACGTAGACCCAGCAGGCTTGACGCGGGACGTGGGGGTAGACCAGGTCCAGCGCCGTGTGCAAGCCACGCTGGCCGTCGGTCGTGATCAGCTGGAGCCGACTGCCGATGAGGCCGCGGCAGGCCAGCGTCGTGAGAAACGCTTCCCACGTCCCCTGACCTTCTTGGCGCACCAGACGATAGTCGAGGAGCTCGCGTTGCCCGGTCGTGGTAATCCCATAGGCGACGAGGACGAGCCGGCGCCGCGTCCCATCAGGGGTTTTCACCCGCAGGCTCACCGCATCGAGGAAGAGATAGGTGGAGGTATCGAGGAGCGGGCGCCGGTGATAGGCGTCTACGGCCCGGTCGAGGGTCTTAGTCACGGTGGAGACGGTCGAGGCACTGATCGTGTCGTCGAGCAGGGGCGCCAGGATCGCGCCGACCTGGCGGGTGCTGACCCCGCCCAAGAAGACCGCGCGGATCAAGGTATCGACCTGGGCCGTGCGCTGCTGGTAGCGGTCGACCACCGAAGGGCGAAACCGACCGTCGCGGGAGCGCGGGATCTCCAGGTCGGGGATCGTCCCGTAGGTGGTGGTGAGGCGGCGATAGTAGGAGCCGTTGCGGTGCCCGCGGCGGCTGCGCAGGCGGACATACCGACCGGCCCGGAGGTAATCAGCGAGCTCATCGTGCATGCGATTTTCCAGCAGGTTTTTCACGGCCCGGGTCGTTTCGCGTGAGATGTCTCCCCACAGGGTCGCGGGGTCCTTGACCTCGCGCCACAGGTCGCGTAGGGTTAAATCGGTCAGTGCCTTTACACTGGCCATGGGGTGTATCTCCCTCCTTAGGCTCGACGGCCTCAGTTTTGGAGTGGGATACGCCCTTCTCTTTGCGGGCCCTTTTTACACAATCCACCGTACACTACCCCTTTTTGGTTCACACGCTTGCAATTAACCGCGGAGTGGAACTAAGATAGCGAGGGACAACTGCATAGCACGGGGAGCTCGGAGGATTCCGGGCTGAGAGTGTGACCTGCCTGCCGTCTTTAGCGGTGGGCCCTGTCACAGACCCATGGGACCCGATCCAGGTAATGCTGGCGTGGGGAACGCGATCGGATGGAATGACCGCCAGGCTGGAACGGCTGGCGGTTTTTGTGTTTCGGATCGAGAGATCACCACGAGGAGGAAAGACATGGAGGGAACAGACAACAAGCTCACACCACGGCTCATCGCGGAGATGGGGATCGCCATCGCGCTGGCGGCCGTGCTGCACTTGATCAAACTGTGGGAGATGCCTCAGGGCGGATCCGTCACGCTGGGGACGATGGTGCCGCTGTTTATTGTGGCGTTTCGGCGGGGTCCGGGCGTGGGTTTTGTGACCGGCGCGCTCTATGGAATCTTCGAAGGCTGGATCCTCAGTGGCGGCCGGTTCTTCGTCCATCCGGTGCAGGTCATCCTGGACTACCCGCTGGCATTCGGCCTGCTGGGACTCGCGGGATTTTTCCCCAAGTTTCCGGCTTTTGGGGTCACGGTGGGCGCCCTGGCTCGATACGCCTCGCACGTCGTTTCGGGTGTGGTTTTCTTCTCTCAATACGCGCCCAAGGGCCAGCCCGTGTGGCAGTACTCGCTGGTGTATAACGCAACGTACCTGGGGCTGGATTTCGTCGTGGCGATCATGCTGACGCTGCTCGTCTGGGAACGCCTTTCAAAAGTCTCCGCTCCGGCGCCGGCATGACGACTGTGTCGTAGATGCGCGCCGCGATCGTCGGGAACGGCCGCCTGCCCCCGACCCGCGGCCTGCGACAGCTTCTCCGCCGCGCGGATTTGGTCGTGTGTGCCGACGGCGGCCTTCGCCCCATGCGGGCACTCGGCATCACCCCTCAGGTGGCCATCGGGGACTTTGACTCCGCCAGCCCGTCCTTGCTGGCGTGGGCGCGCCGACGCGGGACGAGCCTCCTGGCGCACCCACGCCAAAAGGACCAGACCGATACCGAGCTCGCTATTCAGTATGCGCTGCGCGCTGGGGCCACCTCGGTCGATCTCATCGGCGTCCTCGGCGGCCGCCTCGACCACACGCTCGCCAACATTGGATTATTGGTTGCCCTGGCGAGACAGCGCCGCCGTGCGCGCATCGTCCACGGTAGTAGCGAACTGTTCTTGGCGACCCCGCACGTTTCAATTCCGGGTCGGGTCGGGGATCGCGTCTCGTTGATTCCGCTGTCGGCCCGCGTGACCGGGGTGTCCACCCACGGCCTCAAGTACCCGCTCGCCGACAGCACCCTGCGTATGGACGCGACGCGAGGCATTAGCAACGAGATCACGGCCTCCCCAGCGCATGTACGCACACGGCGCGGGTGGTTGCTCGTGGTCATAGAACACCGATCCTGAACGTCCCACCGACAGATTCCACCTAAGAAGGTACGATCATCCGAACGGAATCGGCTCGTTTGCCTCGCCGTGTATAATGGCCTTTGTGATGGGTGGATGAGAAGCGTGATGGAAGATTACTGGATTCGCTCCGTGACAGATGACAGCACCGTACGGGCCATGGCCGCGGTGACGACCTCGGCCGTCGAGCTCGCGCGCCGCCGGCATGGGACGGCGCCCACCGCCACGGCTGCCTTAGGACGGGTGCTCACGGGCGCGGGGCTGCTGGGCGTAGCTCTGAAGCGAGGCCAGACCGTGATGGTGCGGATCCAGGGGGACGGACCGTTGGGTGGCGCCTTGGCCATGAGCGACGCCGTGGGCTCCGTGCGGGGCTACGTCGCCAATCCTCTTGTGCACCTTCCCCTCACGGCCAGAGGCAAGCTCGATGTAGGCGGCGCCGTCGGTCGGGGGACGCTTCAGGTCACCCTCGACTTGGGCCTCCGCGTTCCTTACCACGGCAGTGTTCCCCTCGTCTCTGGAGAAATCGCGGAGGACCTTGCGTCCTACCTGATCGTCTCGCATCAAATTCCCTCGGTCGTGGCCCTGGGGGTGCTCGTCGCACCTTCCGAGCGGGTCATGGCGGCCGGCGGGCTGATCGTGCAGGTGATGCCCGGTGCCGACGAGCGGGTCGTCGCGTACTTGGAGGAACGGGCGCAGGTTCTGCCGGCCGTGACCTCCATGATCTCGAGAGGCCAGACACCGGAAGAGATGGTGGATGCAGTCCTTGGCACGATCGTGAGCCGCGTAGTGGAGAGGGGCCCCGTGCGGTTCCGCTGCCGCTGCTCGCGGCGGAAGGTCCAGCAGGTCCTAATCAGTCTGGGGGACGCCGAACTTCGCGAGATACTTGCCGAACAGGGACAGGTGGAAGTAACCTGCAACTTCTGTAGCGCTCGCTACGTCTTCGGTGGCGCGGACGTCGAGGGACTCATCCTTCAGATGCACAACGGCCACGGGATCGAGAGCGAATCGGAGACCGCCGAACAGGTCCCTCCCCAGGCCTAGACGGCGACTGGGGCTTTGCGACGCACCAGCGGCCGCTGAACGCGTCCTGCCTGCAGGCACTCGGTGCACACGGTAAGGCGTTGGGGCGCGCCCGCCACAACGACGCGGATCCGCTGCAGATTCGGCAAAAATCTCCGAGGCGACTTGACCGCCGAGTGGCTGATCGAATGCCCCATCGCGGGCTTCTTGCCGCAGATTGCGCAGTGTCGACCCATGATACGTCCTCCAAACTTCAACGCGATCGCAAATACCAGTGCATTCTAGCACGCGGAGGCAGGGCAAGGAAAGGTTAACAGCACGTAGAACAGGGAGGCGAATGCCTACGTCACGCCCCACCGCCGTCGCCACGGGCCAGGCGCGATCGGCGTCGCGGTCCCTGCACGACATCCCCGCCCAGTACGTGAAAGGTGTCGGTCCCACGCGCGCCGAGCAGCTCGCACGCCTGGGGCTCCGCACAGTCGAAGACCTCTTCTATCACCAGCCCCACCGGTACGAAGACCGGAGCCACCTCGCGACCATCGCGTCACTGCGGCCCGGCCTCAAACAGACCACGCAAGGCGTGGTGCTCGCCCTGAGCGAGAAGCGCTACGGGAAACACCAGTTCGTCGCCGCCCTCTCAGATGACACCGGTGTGTTGCAGGCCATCTGGTTCGGCCAGCGGTTTTTGCGCCGCGTCATCCACCGCGGCACGCGATTGATCGTCCACGGCAGGGTCGAACGGGCAGGCGTCGTGCAGATGGTAGTGGACGAACATGAAGTCCTCACGGGAGATGAGGACGACACGCTGCACACAGGGCGCATCGTCCCCATGCATCCGGCCACCGAGGGGCTCAGCCCTCGGGTCCTACGCACCATCATCGCCCGCGCGCTGGACGAGTACCTGGACGCGCTCCCAGAACTTCTTCCCGATCACATCCGGAAGCAGCAGGGGTTGGCGAGGCACCAGGAGGCCGTGCGCAATTTGCACTTTCCGTCATCGATGGAAGATGCAGAAGCCGCCCATCGCCGACTGGCGTTTGATGAACTGCTCGTGTTGCAGCTCGGCGTGCTTATGCGCAAGCAAGCGGTCCGCGTCGTGGAGAAGGGGATCCGCTACAAGCGCCGTGGCGGACTTCTGGCACAGTTTGTGGCCACGTTGCCGTACTCGCTGACCGCCGCGCAGCATCGGGTCCTGGGCGACGTGACGGGGGACCTCTACAGCCCCCGGCCGATGAACCGGCTTCTGCAGGGAGATGTCGGGTCAGGCAAGACCGTCGTAGCCGCTGCCGCGCTCTGGCTATGCGTGGGCGGCGGGTGTCAGGGGGCACTGATGGCCCCTACCGAAATTCTGGCTGAACAACACTACCTGACGTTTCGCCGCCTCCTCGCTCCCCTCGGGGTCCGCCTCGCACTGGTCACGGGGAGCCGAAGGCGACCGGACCGCGACCGCATCCGCGAAGCGCTGGCCGCAGGTGAGATCGACGTGGCTGTGGGTACGCACGCGTTGCTGGAGGAGGGGGTGGAGTTCGCCCGGTTGGGGTTAGTGGTCGTCGATGAACAGCACAAATTCGGTGTGCTGCAGCGCGCTGAACTACGCCAGAAGGGCGAACACCCAGATGTCTTGGTGATGACCGCCACGCCTATTCCGCGAACGTTATCCATGACGCTGTACGGCGATCTGGACGCCTCCGTATTGGATGAAATGCCCCCCGGGCGCGGCGTGATCAAGACCTACGTCCGAGGACCGGAGAAACGGCCGGAGGTATACCAGTGGGTCCGCCAGCAGGTCGACGGGGGGCACCGCGTCTACGTGGTATGCCCGCTCATCGAAGAGTCCGACAAGCTTCAGGCGGAAGCCGCGATCCATCTGGCCGAACGGTTGCGGGCGGGGGTGCTCGACGGAGTGACGGTAGGCTTGCTCCACGGTCGCATGCGACCAGACGACAAAGATGCGGTGATGGAGCAGTTCCGCACAGGGGCGATCCGGGTGCTGGTCGCCACGCCAGTGATTGAAGTCGGCATCGATGTCCCCGAAGCCACAATCATGATCGTCGAGGACGCCGACCGGTTTGGCCTCGCGCAACTCCACCAGTTGCGCGGCCGGGTTGGCCGGGGACCGCAAACATCGTTTTGCGTCCTGCTGTCGTCGGCGATGTCGGACCCCGCACGGGAACGGCTAGACACGATGGCCCAAACGTCCGACGGGTTCGTCATCGCCCAAAGAGATCTGGAGTTGCGGGGGCCGGGGGAACTGATGGGCACACGCCAGCACGGCCTGCCGGACTTGCGCATCGCCGATCTCCTGGGAGATGCGCCCATCCTGCAAGACGCCCATCGTGAGGCCGGCCATCTGCTGGCAGACGATCCCGACCTCTCCCAGCGTGACCACGCCGAGCTCCGGGACCTTGTTCGCCGACGGTTCGTGGAACGGCCGGGCGTGGCCGCCGTGGGGTAGCTCTGTCGATGAGGACGGCGGGACGACCGAAGACGCGTCGCCGAGCGGGGGTTCGCCCGACACAGGCTCGCGTCCGGGATGCGTTGCTCAACAGCTTGGGACCGCGGATGGCCGGAGCACGGGTGCTGGACCTCTACGCCGGCACGGGCGCGCTAGGGATGGGAGCGCTGCACCACGGAGCCGCGTACACTCTGTTTGTGGAACGCCATGCCTCGCTCGCGGCCGACCTGCGCCGCCGTCTGACCGCCGCAGGCGTGAGCGACCGCGCAGAGGTGTGGGCCAAAGATGCGCTGGCTGCGGTCCGGGAACTGGGCGCGGGGCAAGGGAGGTTTGACATCATCCTGCTGGATCCCCCGTACGGCCAGGAGTTGATCGCAGCGACCCTGGACGCGATCAGACGCGCGAGCATCCTCGCCGCGGACGGAGTGGTGGCCGCCGAGGGCCACTGGCGGGACCACCCCGGTGAGATCACAGGACTCATCTGCCGCCGCGAAGCCCGGTACGGAGAAACCAGGTTGTGGTACTTCCAACACTCAGGAGGTGAGGGCCCGTGACGAGTGCCATCTACCCTGGCAGCTTCGACCCTGTCCACAACGGACACCTCGATGTCATCACCCGGGCGGCTCGGGTCTTTGACACCGTCATTGTCGCCGTGGCGAGAAATTCGGACAAGGACGGCCTGTTCTCTGTCTCCGAGCGCGTGGACATGTTGCGGACGGCGGCGGCGGCGGTGCGCAACGTGCGGGTCGACGCGTATGAGGGCCTGACGGTGGCCTTTGCGCAAGCCCGGGGTGCCTCAGTCCTAGTGAAGGGGCTGCGGGCCGTGGTCGATTTCGAGTACGAGCTCAAACAGGCTTCGATGAATCAGCGCCTGGCACCAAACCTGGACACGGTCTTCTTCATGACGGCCCCCCCGTACTACTTCCTGAGCTCGACTCTGATTCGCGAGGTGTCTCAGCTCGGGGGATCGGTCGCGGGGCTAGTCCCTGCGGGCGTGGAAGAGCGGTTGCGGGCGAAGCTTCACCCCCGATGATTGTGCCGCCCACGTCGGTGATGGACCTGCTGACGCGCTTGGAGAGGCTACTCCGCGGGGCGGAGGTGACAGCAGGGTCCCGATCGCCGAAGGCCGAGGAAGCCCTCGGGCTGGTGCGGATGATCCGGGGGGCGCTCCCCGTTGAGCTCGGGGAAGTCAACCGCCTCCGCGCCGAGGCCGAACGGATCCACCGTCACGCCCAAGACGAGGCGAGGCGGATTGTGCTGGAGGCCCAGGTGACAGCGCGCCGGCGCGAGGACGTCGTCGCGCCCCAAACAGTCGTCAGCGTAGAGGATCCTCTGGCGGACGCGCAGCGGAAGGCGAAAGAGATCCGGGAGGGTGCCGATGCCTATGCAACGCAGGTGCTCGGCGAGTTAGAAGAGAGCATTCTCCGCGTCCTGGAGGCCATCCGCAAGGGTAAGCAGTTATTGAAAGACGCTTCGCGCTAAGCCTATACTAAATTGTTTGACGTCGGGGAGTTCGGACGTGCGCATCGACGTGGCAGCATTGGAAATCGGGCAGGTGCGGCGCGCTGCGTTCGACGAGGTCGTCGATAGTAAGACCGAGGACCTCGCTTTCGACACCCCCGTGAGGGGGAACGTCGAGGTCGATCGCACCGCGCAGACGCTCCGCCTGAAGGGTCACCTCGCGACCACAGCCCCCTTAATGTGCGGGCGGTGCCTGACGCAGTTCCGCCAGGACCTGGCCATCGCAGTCGAGGAGGAGTTCCTGGTCGGAGGGAGCACTGCGCCCCGCGAGGGGGCTCTGCGACCCGAGGACTTTGTCTTCCCTCTGGGGCCTGACTTGGTGCTCGACGTCACGGAAGCCGTGCGCCAGCACCTGCTGTTGGCCGTGCCGATGGTCCCGGTGTGCCGACCCGACTGCCGGGGACTGTGTCCCCGGTGTGGGAAAAATCTCAATGCGCAGGATTGTGGTTGCGAGCCCGTGGAGACGATTGATCCGCGCCTCGCGCCGCTGCGGGACCTCAAGGACACGCGGAGGGAATAGCCCGATCCTGACGATGAGCAGGAGGTAAGGTATGGGTATTCAAAAACGACGGCGATCCAAGATGAAGGGCGCCATGCGCCGCGGGCATTGGAAGCTGCGCAGTATCACGTTGGTGGCCTGCCCGAACTGCCACGCCCAGATGCGTCCCCATCGCGCCTGCCCGACCTGCGGCCAGTACGCGGGGCGCGAGGTCATCAAAGTCGAGAAACCGGAGAGTAAGTAACCCGCGGTGAACCGGTGAGCGCAACGGCTCCTGGGGGCGATGCGGCGTTGACGATTGCTGTCGACGCGATGGGGGGAGACCATGCCCCCCAGGCGGTCGTGGCGGGCGCTTTGGCCGCCGCCCGCGACTTCGGGGTCAACATCCTGCTCGTGGGTCCCCACATCCTCGTCGAGCGGGAGCTGTCACGTCACCGCCACGTCCCCTCCACTATCCGCATTGTGGATGCCCCAGAAGTTGTTGAGATGCACGAAGCGCCCGCAATGGCCGTGCGCCGGAAGAAACGATCCTCGATCGTGGTGGCGATGGAGCAGGTGCGCGATCGGCAGGCACACGCCGCGGTGAGCGCCGGCCACACGGGGGCGGCCATGGGCGCAGCCCTCCTTCGATTAGGACGCCTCCCCGGAGTCGATCGGCCGGCCATTGCGGTCATCCTGCCGACGATCGCAGACCAGCCGATGGTGCTGCTGGACGTAGGAGCGAACGTGGACAGTCGGCCTCACCATTTACTGCAGTTCGCCCTGATGGGATCGGTCTACGCGCGGCGGGTGTTGGGTGTGGCGTCTCCGCGCGTGGGGATCCTCAGCAACGGAGCGGAAGAGGGCAAGGGATCCGATCTCACGTTGCGGACCACCCCGCTGCTGCGGACCGCCGGGTTAAATTTCATCGGGAACGTCGAAGCTCGGGACGTCTTCACCGGCACCGCGGACGTCGTGGTGTGCGACGGATTTGTGGGCAATGTCGTCTTGAAGTTCGGCGAGGGGTTAGCTCTGGCGATCCGCGATCTCGTGAAGGCGGAATTCCAGGGGTGGCGCGGTCGACTCTACCTGCTCTTCTTAGCCCCGCTGGCTCAGAAGCTCCGACGGATGTACCGCCGCATCGATTACCGAGAATACGGCGGGGCACCGCTTCTGGGCATCGACGGGGTGTGCATCATCGCGCACGGGAGCAGCAATGCCCGGGCCGTCCGCAACGCCATCCGCGTCGCGGTGGAGGCTGTGCGGAACCCGTTCGTCGAGGACCTGCGGGCCCAGATGCCTCAGTGGAGCGAAACGGTGCCCAGCGGCGCGGAATCCTTGGAGACCCAGCCGTGACGGAGTCCGCGGGCACCGGGATGGGCCTCCGCGGTTCGACGATCACCGGCATCGGCCGCTATTTGCCTCGGCGGATCATGACCAACCACGAAATTGAGAAGATGGTGGACACGTCGGATGAGTGGATTGTCACGAGGACCGGGATTAGAGAGCGGCGGATTGCGGCCCCCGAGGAGGCCAGCTCGGATCTTGCGTACGCGGCATCGCAAGAGGCGCTCGCCGGTGCGGGGATCACCCCCGCGCAGCTTGACCTCATCATCGTCGGGACCGCAACTCCGGACATGTTGTTCCCGGCCACCGCCTGTATCCTCCAGGACCGGTTGGGGGCCAAGCAGGCCGGGGCCTTCGACCTTTCCGCCGCCTGCAGCAGTTGGGTGTACGCGGTGGCCGTCGCGCACGGGTACATCGCCGCAGGGCTCGCGAAAACGGTGCTCGTGGCGGGCGCGGAAACGCTGTCGAAGTTCACGAACTGGAAAGACCGCGACACCTGCGTACTGTTCGGGGACTCCGCCGGGGCCGTAGTCATGCAAGCCTGCGAGCCGGGAAGCGGATTCTTGTCATTCTATCTCGGGGCGGATGGAGCGGGGGGGTCGCTGATCGCCATTCCCGCCGGCGGCTCGCGGATCCCTGCCAGCTTTGAGTCGATCGAGCGCAATCAGCACTTCATGCAGATGAACGGTCGCGAGGTCTACAAGTTTGCGGTCCGCTGCATCCCCAAAGCCATCGAGGAAGCCGTACAGCGCGCGCACCTGACCATCGATGACGTCGACGTGTTCATCCCCCATCAGGCCAACATCCGCATCATCGACGCCGCCGCCGGGCGGTTAGGCCAGCCCCGCGAGAAGTTCTTCATCAACGTCGAACGGTATGGCAACACGTCGTCCGCCTCCGTGCCGGTCGCGCTGTACGAGGCTGTGGAAGGCGGCCGCGTGAAACCCGGCGATGTGGTCGTGCTGGTGGCCTTCGGCGGCGGCTTGACGTGGGGCTCCTGCGCCCTGCGCTGGACGAAACCGTCCTGACCATCCCCCCATGACCATCGCGTTCGTGTTCCCAGGCCAGGGCGCGCAACACGCCGGGATGGGCAAAGCCCTCGCCGCCGCCTCCGCCCCCGCCCGTCAGATCTTTGCGCGTGCGGATGCGTCCCTGGGATTCGCGCTGTCGGCCCTCTGTTGGGAAGGACCAGAGGAGACCCTGCGCCAGACGGAAAATACGCAGCCCGCGATCTTGGCGACCAGTATCGCCTGCCTGGCTGCGCTCCAGGCGCACGGCGTAGCACCCTCCCTGGTCGCGGGCCTCAGTGTGGGGGAGTACGCGGCGCTGGTCTGCGTCCAGGCCATGCGCCTGGAGGACGCCCTCGCCGTCGTCCGGCGCAGAGGTCTCCTCATGCAAGGAGCCGCCGCCGGGCGGCAGACGGCCATGGCTGCTATCCTAGGCCTGGACGCGCCCGCTGCTCTGCAGGTGTGCCGTGAGGCAGCCTCCCGGGGAGTCGTAGAACCATCCAACTTCAACAGTCCGGACCAGATCGTGATTGCCGGCGACGCAGACGCGGTGCATGAAGCTATCCGGCTGGCCAAGACCGCAGGAGCCAAACGCGCCGTGCTGCTGCCCGTGAGTGCACCGTTTCACACCAGTTTGATGCGATCTGCATCTGTGCAGCTGGCGGAGGTCCTGGCCAGCGTTACGATCTCCGCGCCTGTCGTCCCTGTCGTGAGTAACGTGACCGCCCAGCCCATCCGCCGGCCCGTCGAAATCCGTCGGCTGCTGGTCGAGCAAGTTGCGAGCCCTGTGCGGTGGGATGCATCGGTGTCCGCCATGACCGCGGCCGGGGTGGACACTTTCGTCGAGATCGGTCCGGGCACGACCCTGTCGGGCCTGATCCGCAAGACCGCGCCGTCTGCCCGAGTGGCGAACGTCAACGATCCGGCCTCCCTTCAGGCGGCCGTCCGGCTCCTGCAGCCCGTCGTCCAGGGTACGGGCAATGGGTAAACTCGACACGCAGGTGGCGATCGTGACGGGCGGCTCGGGGGCGCTGGGCCGCGCTATCTCCACCGCCCTGGCGGCGGAGGGCGCCGCGGTCGTTGTCCACTACGCCTCGCACCGCAACGCCGCAGAAGCGGTCGTCGGAGCCATCAGCGAGCTGGGTGGACGCGCGGCGAGCGTCCAAGCCGATCTGTCCTCACCCGAGGGGGCGCGCCAACTGGTCGCATTCGCTCTGGAGTCGTTCGGAAAAATCGACATCCTCGTCAACAACGCCGGCATGATCCGCGACACGCTCATCCTGCGCATGAAGGACGAGGACTGGTCGACGGTCCTGCACACGAATCTCAGCAGCGCATTCTACTGCACAAAGGCCGTGCTGCGCGAATTCGTCCGTCAGCACGGGGGCCGGATCATCAACATCGCCTCCATCGTCGCCGAAGTCGGCAATCCTGGGCAGGCGAACTATGTCGCGGCGAAGGCGGGGCTCATCGGATTGACCAAAGCTGTCGCACGGGAGGTAGCCACGCGCGGCATTACCGTCAATGCGGTAGCTCCCGGGTTCATCGAAGCCGGGATGACATCCCGGCTATCCCCCGAGCAGACGAGGACCCACATAGAGCAGGTCCCGTTGGGACGAGCGGGGAAACCTGAGGAGGTCGCCGCCGCTGTGGTCTTCTTCGCCTCTGACGACGCCGCGTACATCACCGGTCAGGTGTTGAATGTGGACGGCGGCCTGGTCATGAGGTAGACCAGAGCCCCCGCCGGCACAGTACCGAACAGCCGAAGGGGATCACCTTTTCAGGGCTAGATACCGGCCGCCGGTCTGCTAGAGTAGGAAGGCGGTAAAGCGGTTAGACTTATCCGGGGGTGGCAGGTCCGATGGCATCAACCTTTGATCGTGTGAAGCACATCGTCGTCGAGCAGCTCGGGGTGGCCGCCGATGAGGTGGCGCCCGCGTCGTCGTTCGTGGACGACCTCGGCGCCGACTCGTTGGACGTCGTCGAGTTGGTGATGGCGCTGGAGGAAGAGTTCGGGGTCGAAATCCCCGACGAAGACGCCGAGAAAATCGCTACGGTGGGCGAGGCCGTCAAATATATCGAAACCCACATGAGCGAGCCCGCCACAGAATAGCTCCCGTGATCTGCACAGAGCAGGGGAAGAGCCGATGACACCGGGACGCCGGGTTGTCGTCACCGGCATTGGGGTCGTCAGCCCAATCGGCACCGGCAAAGACGCGTTCTGGGCGGGCCTGATGGCTGGGCAGAGCGGGGTTGGGCGCATTACACGGTTTGATCCCTCCGGGTTTGACACCACGATCGCCGCTGAAGTCCGCGACTTTGACCCTACCGCCTATATGGACAAGAAGGAGGTTCGGCGGAACGACCGTTTCGTCCACTTCGCCTACGCGGCCGCCCGCATGGCCCTCGACGATGCGCATTTCAGCATTACGCCTCAAAACGCCGAGCAAGTCGGCGTCGTGATTGGGTCGGGCATTGGGGGAGCGGAAACGTGGGAACGCCAGCATGAGATCCTGCTCGAACGCGGCCCCAGCCGCGTCAGCCCATTCTTCGTCCCGATGATCATCGTGAATATGGCCGCCGGCGTCATCAGCATTCTCACCGGGGCGAAAGGACCTAGCAGCTCGGTGGTCACCGCCTGCGCCACCAGCGGGAACGCCATCGGGGATGCCATGCGCCTGATTCATCGCGGGGAGGCCAACGCGATCATGGCCGGGGGGACAGAAGCTGCGATCACGAAGCTGAGCATTGCCGGGTTCTGTGCGATGAAAGCGATGTCCACGCGCAACGACGAGCCGACCAAGGCGGTGCGGCCCTTCGACGCCAAGCGCGATGGGTTTGTGATGGGGGAGGGATCCGGCATCGTCTTGCTCGAGGAGTTGGAGCAGGCCGTGAAGCGCGAGGCCCGGATCTACTGCGAACTCGTGGGCTACGGGAGTAGCGAGGACGCGTATCACATCACGCAGCCGGATCCCGAGGGAGACGGCGCAGCCCGCAGCATGGCGAATGCGTTGCACGACGCCAAAATGGAGCCTAGTGAGATCCAGTACATTAACGCCCACGGCACGAGTACCCCGTACAATGACCGCACCGAGACGATTGCCATCAAGCGGGTCTTTGGAGGGGACGCCAAAAAGGTGCCGGTGAGCTCCACCAAGTCTATGACCGCGCACATGCTCGGGGCGGCCGGCGGAGTGGAGCTCATCGCGTCTGCGCTGGTTCTGCAGAATCAGGTGCTGCCGCCAACGATCAACTACGAGTTCCCAGATCCCGAGTGCGACCTGGACTACGTCCCCAATACGCCGCGCAAGGCCGCGGTCCGGGCAGCAATGTCGAATGCTTTCGGGTTCGGCGGGCACAATGCCACCCTGATTGTCCGCACGTATGACGGCCGCTAACACCCCGCCCTCGGCTCCGGCGACGATCGACGCCGCTCGAGACGCTCAGCTCACCGACCTGGAAGGGAAGCTCGGCTCGCGCTTCCGCGACCGCCTGCTCCTCAGTCTCGCCCTCCAGCACGGATCGTATGCGCAGGGGGGCGGTCATCAGGAGAATTACGAGCGGCTGGAGTTGCTGGGGGATGCCGTCTTGAGCCTGGTCGTCTGCGATCACCTGTATCACCAATACCCCGACGCTCCGGAGGGCGACTTGGCGAAACTGCGGGCGCGGATCGTCAGCGAACCCTGGCTGGCGCGGATTGCGACCACACTCGATCTGGGACGGTACATTCTGCTGGGCAAAGGCGAGGAGAAAGCCGGAGGCCGGAACCGACCCGCCCTGCTCGCTGATGTGCTCGAGGCAGTACTGGGTGCCGTTTACATCGACTCAGGATTCGGCGTCGCGCACGCGGTCGCGAGCCAACTGCTCCAGGACGCGTTCGACGAACTCGCCCTGCCGAGTGAGGACTACAAGAGCACCCTGCAGGAGCTTTTGCAAGAGCGCGAGCGCCGGATTCCCCGCTACCGGATCAGCAGTCAGGAGGGCCCCGACCACGCGAAGGTGTTCGTGGCCACGGTGGAAGCCGGAGGGCGAGTCCTGGGGGAGGGTAGGGGGCCCAGCAAGAAGCAGGCAGAACAAGCGGCAGCCCAGGAAGCGTTGCAACGTTTGGCTCGACGCACCCGAAACGCCGTTCCACCGCAAGCCTCCCGCTCCGGGGCGATTGGTTCAGAACCACAGCCTGCCGTCTCACGCCAGGGAGGGGGGCCCAACGCCCCCCGGGGAGCCGGTCGGGGGGCGCCACACAGTAAGGAGACAGGGCCGCGCGGCCGATGAAGCAACTGTGGGCGCCGTGGCGCGGCGAATACCTCCAGCAAGATCCCAAGACGGACCGCTGCATCTTTTGCGAGGCGGCGGGCGGGACGGATGATCGCGCCGCTCTGGTCGTGGCGCGGGGACAGCACTGCTTTGTGCTCATGAACCGGTTCCCCTATAATTCGGGTCACGTGATGGTGGTCCCGACCCGCCACAGCGGAAATCTGCACGACCTCGACGACGGTGAGCTCGCAGAGATGTTTCGCTACATCGACTACTCTGCGCGCGTAGCGAAGCGGGCGTTGCGCGCCGAGGGATTCAATCTGGGGATGAACCTCGGCCGCGCGGCGGGGGCCGGGATCGTCGACCATCTCCACGTGCACGTGGTCCCCCGGTGGGTGGGAGATACAAACTTCATGCCGGTCTTGAGTGAGGTCAAGGTGATCTCTGAGCACCTCCAGACGACCTACCAGAAGCTGGCCGACGGGTTTGCGATCATGCTCGCGGAGGTCCAGCCCCGTGGTGCATAAGTCGGGTCAGCAACTGGGTATACCTCCTGCGATGGCATTGGGAGAGAGATTGTGTTGAGGACCGTTGCCGAGTTCATGGCGAAGGCCGTCGTCACCGCCGGCCCGCACGAGACGGTCGCGGCGGTAGCGCGCCGGATCACCAGTGCCGGGGTGGGGGGGGCGCCGATCGTCGACGGGGACCGTGTCGTGGGACTGGTCACCCTGGAAGATCTCGTCGGCCAGCCTCCATACCGGTCCGTTCGTGAGGTGATGACTGTCGATATCGTGACCGCCCCGCCCACCGCGCGGATCACCGATGCCTCCGCGTTGATGGATCAACATCACATCGGGCGCCTGCCCATCGTGCAAGACGGCGCTCTGGTGGGCATTGTGACGCGGGCCGATTTGCTCAAAGAGCTCGGCCGGCTCACCGACCCGCTCACCGATCTGCCCTGGTCGGGGACGTTGCGCCAGCAGGCGGCCGATCTCCTGAAAGCGGGTCGAGAAATCTCGGTGGTGTTTATGGACCTGGACGACTTCGGCCTCGCGAACAAGCTCTACGGCCATGTCGTCGGCGATCGGGTCATCCAGGCCGTCGGCACACTCCTGCGGGAGAAGACGGATCCCGATACGGATGTCATCTGCCGGTATGCTGGCGATGAGTTCGCGATCGTAACCACGCGCAGTATCGAGAATAGCCTGGAGCTCGCCCACGACTTGCGCAAAGCCGTCCTGGCCCTCGATGTCGCCGGCGCACCCCCCGGATCGATTAACGCCTCCTTCGGAGTAGCGGGCGGAAAGCGCGCCACGGAGCGACAGGACATCCACTACGATGCGACAGTTGATGATCTCCTGACGATGGCGAGCCGGGCGTCGACCGTGGCCAAGCGGACGAACGCGCGTGTTCTGCACAGCTCGCAGGTGAAAGCGGTCATTCAGCCCACCGCCGTCGAAGGAGATCGCCGGATCGTCATCCGGCGCATCGATCTCGGTGTGGAAGATGGTCGGGGGACCGCGATCGTCGAATTAGAATACGAAGGCCGCCGGGTTACGGGCCGCGCCGAAGGATCCGTGTTGGGCAGTGGCGGTCTGCGGCTGTTAGTGGACGCTACCGTGACCGCGGTGCGGCAGTGGCTGCCCCCGCAGTGGCAGGTCGTGGTCGAGGAGATCGCCCGCACGCCCCTGGCCCAAGGCGAAGCCGTGCACATTTTGTTCGTCACCGGCGCCCCGCATACCGAGGAGCGCCTCGTCGTCGGCTCAGCCCTGTATACGGCGGATCCCCACGAAGCGGTCGTCAAGGCGACGATGAAGGCTATGAATCGCGTCCTGGCGCACGCGCCCGAGGTGTCCGCCTAACCCCCCCCAGAACTTCCCGCAGTCCTCGCGCGTCTGCTGACCACGAGGGATTAGGATGCCTCTGGCTTCCGGCGGATGTCGACGCGGCCGATGCGCCGACCGACGATGGTTTCCACTGTGAACTCCAGCCCTCCCATTGAGAACTTCGTACCTGGTTCAGGAATCGTCCCCAGGTGGTAGAAGATGAATCCGCCCAGCGTGTTGGCTTGGTCGCTGGAAAGCGCCAACCCGAACAGGTCGTTAAGGGTGGTCAAGTCGATCGAGGCCTCCACCACGATGCGGTCGGGCTCCTTCAGGTGCACGAGGGGCGGCCGGGACTGATACTCCCCCGGAATTTCCCCGACAATCTCCTCGAGGAGATCTTCAATAGTCACGATCCCGGCCGTGCTGCCGTATTCCTCCAAGACGACGGCGAGTTGGGAGCGGCCGTGCCGCATCTCCTCGAGCAGGTCCACCACTGATTTGGTTTCCGGCACGTAGAGAACCGGCCGTGCGACCTCCGCGACAGGGCGATCGGCGCGACCGTCGGCGAGGGCGATCAGCAGATCCTTCGCGTGGACCGCCCCGATGATCTGATCGAGGTCGTCGCCGATCATCGGGAGGAGGGTGAACCCGCGTTGCCGGACGAGGTCGACCGCATCCCGCACCGTCTGGGTTTTCCGCACGGCAGCGATCGCCGTACGTGGGGTCATGACCTCACCTGCGGTCCGGTCGGTGAGGCGGAAGACACGGCGCACCAGGGAGGCCTCCTCACGCTCGAGCACACCAGCTCGGCGCGACTCGCCCACGAGCATAACGAGTTCCTCCCGCTGGTATGCCACGTGCCGCCCTGCGGGGGCGCGGAGGCCAAACAAGCGCAGGGACCCGTTGGCTACGGTGTTCAGCGTCCAGATGACCGGCCGGAAGAGGCGCGAGAGTGCCACGGTGGGCGGCAAGACCAACATGGCGGTGGACTCCGCATTCCACAAGGCCATACTCTTGGGCGCCAGCTCTCCGAAGGTAATGTGCAAGACCGTAATGAGAGCGTACGCGAGGGTAGCCGACACGGTGTGGAGGGCCACCGATCGCCAGCCGGTGGGGAGATCGGAGACCAGCGGCTCGATCACCGCGGTCAGCGTCGGCGTGCCAATCCATCCCAGCGCGAGGCTGGCCATCGTAATCCCCAGCTGCGTGGCCGCCACATAGGGCTCCGGGTGATCGATGACACGCTGCACCAATCCCGCACGGCGGTGGCCCTGACGGACAAGTTGCGCAATGCGGGTTCGGCGTGTCGTGACGATCGCAAACTCCGCCGCGACGAACAGGGCGTTGGCCGCCACGAGGCCAACCACGCCCAGCAGGCGCAGCGCGATCAATCCCGGAGAGAACTCCATGCTAGATCACCTCGGTCGTTGGACTTCCGCGTAATCGCCGCAGCTTCCCTGCCAATCCGCCTCATTGTGCGTCCTTGACGCTACGTAAAGGGCGACGATACAATCAAGATGGCATGACCGACCCGCACGCCCTGCCTCCCGACGATCCCGACCAGCTCGCCACGTTTGAAGCCCACCTTGCTGCCGGAGACCGCATTGAGGCGGGGGAGTGGATGCCGCAGCAGTATCGTGCCGAGTGCCTCCGGCTCATCCAGATGCACGCCAATTCGGAGCTGATGGGGGCGTTGCCCGAACGCGAGTGGATCCCGCGCGCACCCACCCTGGCACGGAAGATTGCCTTAGTCGCGAAAGTGCAGGACGAAGTGGGGCATGCCCAGCTCCTGTACCGGGTGGCCGAGGATCTCGGCAAGCCCCGCCGCCAAATGATCGAAGATCTCCTCGCGGGCCGTAGCAAGTTCCACAACGTATTCCACTATCCGGCGGACACCTGGGCGGATGTGGCGGTAATTCAGGTGTTTGTCGATGGCGCGGCGATGCAGACTCAAGGCTCGTTGCGCGCGTGCAGCTATGCGCCCTACGCGCGGGTCTTAAAGCGCGTCTGCTACGAAGAAGACTTCCACATCCGGTTGGGAATCGATGCTCATCGCGCTCTAGCCGAAGGGACGCCGCGCCAGCGCGCCATGCTCCAAGACGCGATCGACCGCTGGTGGCAACCGATCATGCACTTTTTCGGCCCGCGCGATCAGGCCTCGCCACACCTGGAAACGATGATGCGCTGGCGGATCAAGGTCAAGACTAACGATGAGCTCCGCCAACAGTTCCTGCGCCAGTTTGTCCCGCTGATCACTGACTACGGTCTTCGGGTCCCCGATGCCCAGTTGCGGTGGAACGAGACCGACCAGCGTTACGATTATAGCGAGCCCGACTGGGACGAATTCCGGCGGGTGATTCGCGGGGAAGGACCGAAGAGCGCCGCGCGCTTACAGCTGCGCAACGAGTACTGGCGCAAGCACCAATGGGTGCGCGAGGCCATGGACTCCTGGAGGTTAGCCGCATGACGAGCGAGATGGCCGGGTTCACCCCGGCATACTTCTACGACTATTTGGTCAAGTCACGCGCGAAGCTACTGGACTGGGTCCGGCCGCTAACACTTGACCAATACACGAAGGAATTCCCGTTTGGGCGGAAGTCGCTCCGCGCTACCTTGGTGGAAATTCCGATGTCGGAGTGGTCGTACATTCGACGCATGCGCGAGGAACCCACAGGTCTGAAGTCGCAGGAAGACCACCCCTTCTGGCAATACTACAAGACGGACTTTGCCCCCCTGGAAGCTGCATGGCGGGAGCTGGCAGAGGATACTCGACGCACACTGCGGCGGATCAGCGACTGGTCCAAGCCGGTAGAATATTTACCGAACCCGAAGGTACGCGTCCGGACAATCACCGGTGGGATCGCCGGCCAGCTGCTGTTCCATGAAATCCACCATCGCGCTCAGGCCATGGCGATGCTGCGCTTGCTGGGGGTCCCGGCAGAAAATCTTGACTACTCGATCCTCATGGTCGAGCGGATCCAGCTACCGGTCTGACCGGGAGGGGAGGGGGCATGCCCCGACTCGTTGAGTTACTGGGGAAGGCTGACGCCGACGCTACCCACCTCTTTGCAGTTCTTCGGCAGGACTCGAAAAGTGAGTCCCACGTCCACGTAGGAGATGTGCATGCTCCGGACGCCGAGATGGCGCTGATCCTGGCGAAAGAACAGTTTACCCGCCGTGAGCCGTGTGTGAGCCTGTGGGTCGTCCCCTACAATGCGATCGCCGCCACATCGTACGATGACGTCGATCTGTTCACGCACGTGACCGATAAGAGCTACCGGTTCGGGGGCTCGTACCGAGAACAGCAGCGTCCGGCAGGCCCCCGCCGAAAGGACCGATGAGCGGAGTGGCCCAAACCGCCGACCTGGCGCGTCGCGACGTGCGCGACGCGCTCGCCGCCTACCTGGTCGCTCTCGCCGATGATGAGCTCATCATTGGCCATCGCCATTCTGAGTGGACTGGGTTTGCCCCCGACATCGAGTCTGATATTGCGCTCTCCTCGATCGCCCAAGATGAACTCGGCCACGCTCGCCTCCTGTATGATCACGCAGGCACCCTCTTGAGCCAAAGCCCTGATGAATTGGCGTTTGGTCGGCAGCCTGCAGCGTTCCGCAACGCCATTCTGGTCGAACGACCCAATAGCGACTGGGGCTATACCATCGTGCGGCTGTTCCTCTACGACCTCGCAGACCAGGTGCGTTTAGAGGCACTCGCCTCCGGATCTCACCGGCCGCTTGCGGAGTTGGCCGCCGCCGTTCGACGAGAGGAGAAGTACCATGTGAGTTACGGGGAGCAATGGCTGCGGCGGCTGGCCGGAGGATCAGAGGTCAGTCACACGAGGGTGCAGGAGGCGCTCAACAGGGCATGGCCGGAGGCCACAGGGCTGTTTGAGCCGGTGGCGGGACAGCAGACCCTGCTAGAGGCCGGTATCGTCTCGGGATCGGCCTCCGAACAGATGGGGCGGTGGCATCAGTCGGTGCGGGGTGTCGCTGCCGACA
Organism: Armatimonadetes bacterium 13_1_40CM_64_14; assembly: GCA_001917855.1. GTDB lineage: Bacteria > Sysuimicrobiota > Sysuimicrobiia > Sysuimicrobiales > Kaftiobacteriaceae > 13-1-40CM-64-14. The sequence goes on from MNEU01000086.1 coordinate 20,633, forward strand.
TAGGATTACAGGCAGGGAGCGTAGCGCCGCAGGAGGGAGGAGGGGGGAGGACTGGTCGTCACAGTGAAGACCTCCAAATCCTTCTAGACGAGATGACCTCGGTATGGCGGTCAGACCCCAAGGCAAAGTGGTAAAGCAGACGCTAGCAAGCGTAAGGCCCGGCACGGGTGAGGCGATGCCAACGAATCAGACGCTGAACGATCAGATCTGGGAGGCTCTTGGAACCGTCCAGGATCCTGAGCTACCGGTGACGGTGACCGATCTCGGTCTTATCGATGCGGTCACGGTGGATGGCGGACGGGTCCACGTGACGATGATCCCCACGTTCAGCGCCTGCCCCGCAATCGACGTGATGCGCCAAGATATCCAGAAAACACTGCTCAACGTTCCGGGAGTGCACACCGTCGAAGTCGCGCTCTCATTTGCGGAGCCGTGGACAATAGCACGGATGACCGAACGGGGCCGGCAGCGCTTGCTTCACCACGGGCTCAGCGTCCCGCTCCGCCACGCGGCAGCGCCCGTTGCGTGCCCGTTCTGCGGGTCAACGAACACCGTGTTGGAGAGTCCGTTTGGCACCACGCTCTGCCGGTCAATCTATTACTGCCGGGACTGCCGGAACCCGATTGAGCGGTTCAAACCACCGCCAACATAGGCAACTGAGGCAGACAGGAGCTTTCATATGATGGCCGTTCGTGAGAAATCCACCGACCGCCAGGGTCGCCCGTTGACGCCCGGAGCCCGAGTGCGAGTTCTCGCGGAGCAGGGGAACCCCGAGGCGTCCGTCGTGCGGGTTCTTGACGATTACGAGGTGGTGACAGTGCAATTCGAGAAACCCACGAAAGTCGAACGGATGTACAAGACATCGGAAGTCGAAGTGGTCTGAACGGGCGATCCCTGAGTTTACGCTCCAATAGAACCCGCTGGCGCATGGATGTCCAATTGAAAGAAATCCGAACTCGGTAGTGCAACCGCCCAGACGGATACCGTCTTTAATCCAATGTCAACTTTCCATTAGTCGGCGGCATCTCATTGAGGCGTCATCGATCAAGGTAGTCAAACACCAACTCTGTCTCCGCAGGTAGACGCGTCGCTGGCCCCTGATCCGTCCCGAGAATTCGCCGCCATTGGCTCGGGCTCCGTGGTGGGGGGTTGATGGGTCTACCCTGGGGGTGGGGACCTTTACGAATTTGGGCCGTGCATACCGACCGGGAATTTGAGGCCGCTGTCGCCGTGCCTTCCCGATTGCGAAGTTTACATAACCACCATTATCGGAAGTTAGCCAAAGTCAATTACTTCGCCCTTTAGATCGACTCAGGCTGTTGACAGTGGCGGGTAGCCCGCAATTGCACAACTACCAGGACCGGACGATCCAGAGGGTCTACGTCTTGACGTCATCCAGCGATTGCCCAGCAACAATAAGCCTGGAATTATGGTCTGGATTCACAGACCCAGAATGAACTTGGAAGAAACCGAAGCACTGGCGGCCAAAATAACGGGGTTGCGACCATGAGAAGATTGGTTTACGCATCTGGGGACGCGATTCAGAAGACGACCTCGAACGCGTACTAACGCGTTTACGGGACAGAGGGCTCGGTGGGGTCGGACTGACCTGCCTGGTTGCCTTCGCCGCTCTCGCGGGCTCGGTTCTCGCTTTCCGCGCGGTCAACGTCCTGCCACCGAGGCGTCAAGTCAACTTTATAATCGGCAAAACCGAGCTTCAGTTGCCCTTCGAGACGACCTAGTCCTTTAGCGTTGCTATTGGCGAATGTCGAGAGAAGTTCTTTCCATGCCGGTTTATCACCAACCGTGAGATAAGAGAACTTCATCCCCACCTGGGTCCGCTCGTAGAACACTTGCAACTCATGAACTAAGCCGGATTCATCTGTCACCACCTTGAGTGCATAGGGTTGACCGGGTCGTTTGATCCAGCTTTGCATCGAGGGAGCAGTGAACAGCCACCGGGCGATCGCCCGTCGGGAAGACACATCCTGCTTGTCTACCGATCGGCCGAACCGCGTGATCGCCTCATCGACTAGGTCGCGCCGGAGACCGACGAGAACGTACTGGCCTCCCGCCAGTTCTTCGGAGATAAACACATCGTAGTTCTGGAAGCTCTCGAAGGCTTCGGATTGTGCCTCAACCCTTTGTTCGATCGAAGCGCGTGCGGCTCCTGAGAACGGTCGCAGCAGCCATGGCAGCTCAAGCTCTTGAACCGTGACTCTCCACCGCCTTGACCCCGGCGTGCGCCATTCACGGAAGATGCCAGCCGCCGTTCCGGCGATGAAGCCCCCACCGGTTGTTAGCGAGAACATTCCCCGAGCATGGGCCTGAAGTTCATAGGCGGCCGCGTCCTTCGTGCCGAAGATTTGAGCGATGAGCGTCTCCACGGGCTCCTGCGCACGCGCCGGCACCCCGACTTGAGCCGCCAGCATCATGAGGACTGCAGCAATGAAGTATATAACCGTCGCTAGATTCGGTAGCCAATGCAGCCCGCGCTTCACAAGACGCCCGTCCGTCTTAGCTAGAGTTCCGCAGTGGCTGGTTATGAGCAAGATCATTGCCGCCACCAAATCTTCCTCAGCAATCATTTGTCTGTTTCCCCAGGTAAACCTACTTGATTGAGAGACGAAGTGGCGCTGGTGGGAACGCACTTTCTACGAACAGGTGTTTGCCAATGGCGGGCGCTTATGCTATACTCCCAGGTGCAGCATTTCCAGTTTCATACAAGGGAGTTTCGGCCAAGCGCGGAGGGAACCAGGCATGGGCAAAGGCCTCACGCGGCGCCAGCGCGAGATCCTCACATTCGTGCAACGGTATGCGGACGCCCACGGATATCCGCCCTCCGTGCGCGAAATCGGGCAAGCTTTGGGGCTGACCAGCAGTTCAACCGTGCACAGTCACTTAGCGGCTCTCGAACGCAAAGGGTACCTGCGACGAGACCCAAGCAAACCACGCGCTCTGGAAGTCCTCCGAGATGAGCATGAAGTTCCCACCAAGAAGGTTATTCCTGTTCCGATCATCGGCCGGGTCGCTGCCGGCCAACCCATTCTTGCCCAGCAAAACATCGAAGATTACTTCCCCCTTCCCGTCGATTTCGTCCATACGGACGAGTGCTTCATCTTGCGGGTCAGCGGGGATAGCATGATCAACGCAGGGATCTACGACGGAGACTTGCTCGTGGTCCGACGGCAGCAGACAGCAGACAATGGCGACATCGTCGTGGCGCGCCTCGAGGATGAGGCCACAGTGAAGCGATTCTTTAAGGAAGACGATCGGGTACGTCTCCAGCCCGAGAACCCCACGATGGAACCGATCTACACCCGCGATATGACGATCGAGGGCGTCGCCCTCGCAGTCATCCGCAAGCTCCACTGACCCAGCGAGTCTTAAGAGGACGGGGCTGGGGTCTCGACTTCCAAGATGCCCGCGGGGCCCCGGAGCGTTGCGACCCACTGGTTCAGCAAATCACGCCCCACCAGCGCTTCCCCGCCTAGGGCGAGCACTTGAATAGGCCACTGGGATCCGCCCACTTCCACGACCGCCGCATGGACCATCGCCCGCTGGCTGAGCCCACCTGTCCCTGCTACGGCCACTTCGGCCAAGACTGGCAGGTCGAGACGCATGGCGAGAGCCGGGGGGATCACGGTCGCGTCGGCCCCTGTGTCTACTAGGGCGGCGAGGAGGACGTTCGGATCCGTGCCTGGCCGACCCAGCCGGATCGGAAGAATTGGCGCGGGCGGGGTACGCTGCGGATCGTAGGCGACGTGGACCCTCACGGTGCGATTCTCGGTGAGCGGAGGTGCACGACTCGTTCCTGTGCCGTGACTTGGGGCATGGCGATCGACCGCACGCCGTACTTGGCAAAGACGCGCTGCGCGAGGCCTGCAAACTCGCGATCGTGGTCTACGACCTTCCGGTTCAGGATGGCCACGAATTCGTTGGGGTAGCGCCGCAGCAGGCGGTGACGGTTCGCCTCAAACCACTCCAGATCGGGCCGGATCGCCTCGATGCCATCCGAGTGGTCCGTACGTGCGGCTCTCTGGCGCAGGGCCGTAGCCAACGCTTCCTTCGTGAACGCGGTTAAGCTCATCCCCCGCCGGGCGGCCTCTGCTTTGGCTTCTCGCGTCAGCTGACGCGGGATCCCCCGCAGGTACAGGGTTCCGGTTGGGTCCTGGGAGTTCGCCATCAGCTGCTCACCTCTGTTAGCATTATAACGTTGCTAACAAGCCCAGGCAACGGGGGAGTCCCCCGCCCGTCCAACTGGCGAAGCAATCGGAGATGGCTATTCGGTGCCGTTGAAGAGGTTGCGCAAGCGCTGGGCCTGCGGCCGTGGGAGCTCCGCTTCGACGGCAATCCCCTGCTCGAGATATTCCTGCGTGAGGATCCGCCCCTGGGCGCTGATGTCCGCGAGTGTCTTCGCCTGCGGATACGGCACGAGGATCCGCACGCGCTCCAGTGGATCAAGGTGCTGTGCGATGTCTCGCAGCAGGTTGATGAGCCCGACCTTATGAACGGCAGAGATGGCCACCCCCTGCCCTATCTCTCCTAGGATCTCGCGTGCGCGCGTGTTGGACAGACGGTCCGCCTTATTGAACGCGTAGACGAGGGGTTTGTCGGCCGCATGTAGTTCCTTCAGGACGACATTCACCGCAGTAATCTGCTCACGCCAGCGCGGATGGCTAGCATCGACCACATGGACCAGGAGATCGGCCGCAGTCACTTCCTCCAAGGTGGCCCGAAACGCCGCGACCAACTGGTGCGGCAGGTGCGAGATGAACCCCACGGTATCCACCACAAGCACCGGGCGGTGGTTAGGGAGCGTGACCTTGCGCACGGTGGGGTCGAGCGTGGCAAACAACTTATCTTCCACGAACACGCCGGCATCGGTCAGCGCGTTAAGCAGCGAGGATTTCCCAGCATTCGTGTACCCGACTAGCGCCACCACCGGAAACTGGTCCCGGGCCCTACGTTGCAGCGCTCGATGTCGACTGATATCGCCGATTTCACGTTTCAGGTCAGTGATGCGTTTGCGGATTCGCCGGCGGTCCACCTCCAGTTTGGTTTCTCCGGGACCCCGGGTCCCAATCCCACCCCCTAATCGAGACAACCACACGCCCCGACCGGTCAGACGAGGGAGCAGGTATGTCATTTGCGCCAAATCGACCTGCAGGCGGCCCTCTTTCGTCTTTGCGCGGCGGGCAAAGATGTCCAAGACGAGAGCCGTGCGATCGATCACCTTGGTCTCCAGCCGACGCTCCAGATTGCGTTGCTGCGCCGGGGTGAGGTCCCCGTCGACGATGATGAGATCCGCGTCGTGCTCGTAGATGTCATCTTTGACCTCGTCGACTTTGCCCGTCCCAATGTAGGTGGCGGGATCGGGGGCCGTACGCGTCTGCATCACTTGGGCGACCACTACGGCGGATGCGGAGTCTGCCAGGCGTGCGAGTTCGTGCAGATCAGGCTCCTGACCGTCCTGAGAGCGCGAGAGACCCACCAGGATAGCCCGTTCGGCCCCTGGGAGGCCCTCAGCCCGTGACCTCGGGCTCGGGCGGCGTGCAGGCCCCTGCCCTATCGCGCGGGCCTCGCGGATGGCGATCCCTCGGCAGCCCCCCGCTGTGGCACTCGCCCAAAGGCTTTGGTCAGGCGGCGGAGGGCTTCGTCCAATCGGTCGTCTGGTGTGGTTAACGAGATACGCACGTACCCCTCCCCCCGTGCCCCATAGCCGATCCCGGGAGTAATCACGACCCCGGTCTTCTCCAGGACCGTGGCCGCGAACTGGGCTGACGACATCCCTCCTGGTACGGGGAGCCATACATAAAATGTCGCCTTTAGGTCGGCGGCTTGCCAACCCAAGGACCGAAGCGTGCGGATGACGCGGTCCCGGCGCGCTTGGTAGATCCGCAGACGTTGAGGCAGGTGGTCCTGCGGCCCCTCCAGGGCGGCTACGCCAGCGTGCTGGACTGCTTGGAACACGCCCGAGTCTACGTTGGTCTTGATCTTTGCCAGGGCACCCACGGCGGCGGCATTGCCGCAGACAAACCCCACGCGCCAACCTGTCATGCCGTAGGTCTTGGAAAGCGAGTGGAACTCGATGGCCACATCCGCAGCCCCCGGGACCTGCAAAACGCTGGGGGGGCGGTAGCCGTCGTAGGCGATCTCCGAGTAGGAGTTGTCGTGGGCCAGGATCAGATCGTACTTGCGGGCAAACTGGACCGCCTCATCAAAGAATTCGCGTGGGGCGGTCGCCCCCGTGGGGTTGTTCGGGTAGTTGAGGAAAAGAATCTTGGCGCTGCGCGCGACGGCCGCGGGCACCGCCCCCAATTCGGGCAGGAAGCCGCGCTCGGGAAGCAGCGGCACCGGGTGCGGCACGCCGTCAGCGAGGATCGTCGCGGAGCGGTAAACCGGGTACCCTGGGTCGGGCACGAGCGATCCGTCGCCGGGATTCAGAATCGCCCAAGGCAAGTGCGCCAGACCCTCCTTGGATCCAATCAGGGCGAGCACTTCTCGATCCGGGTCTACGGTAACCCCAAAGCGCCGGCCATACCATCGCGCCACGGCGGTTTTGAACGCCTGCGTGCCGCTATACGGTGGGTAGCGATGCGTGCGCGGGTCGCTCGCGCCCTCCATGAGCGCGTCGACAATGTGCGCCGGGGTAGGGAGATCGGGGTCGCCGATCCCGAGGTTAATGACGTCCACGCCCTTGGCCTGGAGTTCTTCCTGCTTGCGGTCCAGGTCCGCAAAGAGGTACGCCCCGATTTGCTCCAGCCGCCGTGCAACCTGCATGCCTCACCCTCCTGGTGCGCGTGGTCCGTCTGTCGCTTTCTGTCACTGTATCATGCGATCGATCTCCTCTGCCACCTGGTCGGATGTTAGCCTCGTGACATCCAGCCACCGGATGCGACTATCCCGGCGGAACCAAGTGAACTGGCGCTTGGCCAAGTGACGGGTGTTGCGCTTAAGACGGCGCCCGGCCTCTTCAAGTCCCACTCGCCCCTGCAGATACTCGACGATTTCTTTGTAGCCGAGGCCGCGCATCGCGGGCAACGTCGGGGCGTATCCCCGCGCCAGCAGCTGCTCGACCTCGGCAACGAGACCCGCCGCCAGTTGCTCATCCACGCGGGCATCGATCCGCGAATATAGAGCCTCTCGGTCCATCGTCAGCCCGACCTGCACGGCCGCCCCGATAGGATCCGTGCGCTGCAGGAAGGAAATGGGCTGGCCGGTCCTTTCGTAGACTTCCAGGGCCCGCACCAGGCGACGGATGTTGCGGGGATGGATGCGCGCGGCGGCCTGCGGGTCGACCTGTTGCAGCTTGGCGTGGAGCTGCCCCGGACGCGCGCGCTCGTCCGCTTCCATCTGCGCACGCAAAGCTGCGTCTGGAGGAACCTCCGGGATTGTAAACCCGTCCACAACTGCGCGGATATACAATCCACTACCTCCTATTAGGAGGGGCACACGACGACGGGTGCGGAGGTCGGTGATGACCTGGACAGCGTGGTCGCGATAGGTGGCCAGCGTCACGACCTGGTCGGGCTCGGCAATATCCAGCAAGTGGTGGGGAACGCGCGCCCGCTGGGCCGGCGTGGGCTTGGCGGTGCCAATATCCATCCCGCGGTACACGGTGCGCGAGTCGGCGCACACGATCTCTGCGTCGAGGCGCGGGGCGAGGGTAATTGCTGCATCCGTTTTTCCGACCGCAGTCGGCCCGCAGACGACAACTAGCGGCGGCCCCACCTCTAGCACGGACCCTACCGGCGCAGGAACCAGCGTTCCACCTGTGCGACCGGAACGGTCACCAGTGTGGGCCGTCCGTGGAAACACGTAAACGGATCCTCGGTCTGGGCGAGATCATGGACGAGTGCTGCCATCTCTTCTCGCGCCAACGGATCCCCCGCCTTGATCGCGCTGTGACAGGCGGTCGTGATCGTCAAGCGTTCGAGCACCGCCTGTGGCGTGGAGACCCGATCTCCCTCGGCCAGCTCGGCCAGCAGATCGGCCAGCAGCTGCTGGGGAGCGCCCTGCGATGCCACGTGGGGCACGGCCCGGACGAGAACGGTCCGGTCACCAAACGGCTCTAGATCGAATCCCAGTTGCGCCAGTACGCCTTGGTGCGCGGTGAGCACCGCAAACCCGTCGGCGGGCAAGCTGACCGGGATCGGCGTTACCTGGAGCTGGGTGGACGGTGCCCCACGGGCACGAGATCGCAGAAGACGCTCATAGAGGACACGCTCGTGGGCCGCGTGCTGATCAATCACGATTAACCCGTCTGCGCCTTCGGCCAGCAGGTAGCTTCCATGCAGCTGTCCCAGCAGCCGCATGGCCGGCAACCGTCCGGCTGCGGGAAGGGTCACGGGAGTCACAGCATCCAGGGGGCCAGCTATTGCCTCGATGGCCAGCGTTCCTGCGGCCACGGCGGTCGGCGCCGAGGTCGGCAACGCGGCCTCGACGGGCCGGACCAGCTGGGCGCCGCGCAGCACGCTGCGGATCGTCCGCTCGACGATGGCGAATACGTCGTGTTCATCGTCAAAGCGCACCTCGAGTTTGCGCGGATGCACGTTGACGTCCACGCGATGCGGGGATACATCTAAGAAGACAATAAAGGACGGGAATTTCCCGACCGGCACCAGCTGGTGGTACGCTTGCTCGACGGCACCGGTGAGCACGCGGCTTGATATCGGCCTGTGGTTCACGTAAAGATATTGTTGGCGACGGTTCGCGCGGACCGCCTCAGGCCGTCCTAACCACCCCCGAATCTGAATCTCACCCGTGTCTACCGAGAATGGTAAGGCCCGGCCAAACGCCGTCTCCCCCCACACCGAAGCGACGCGATCACCATCCACACCCGCCGGGTACCGCGCGACCTCTGCCCCTTCGTGAATCAAGCGAAACGTTACCGACGGGTGGGCGACAGCCAGCCGGTTGACCGTCTCGACGATGAGAGCGAATTCCCTCGATGCGGACTTGAGGAACTTCCGTCTGGCGGGGGTGTTGAAAAACAGCTGCCGGACGGTCACCACGGTGCCGACTGCGACCCCGGCAGGCTCGTCGACCGCGACCGCGCCCCCTTCCAGCCGCACCCGCCGACCTACCGTCTCCTGGGCCACGGCACTGGCAATCTCCATCAAGGAAACCGCCGCGATGCTCGGCAAAGCTTCGCCACGGAAACCAAAGCTCCGAATCGCCTCCAGGTCGTCGGCGGTTGACACCTTGCTGGTGGCAAAACGCTGGAGAGCGAGGGGCAGGTCCTCGGGATGAATCCCCATGCCGTTGTCGCTGATCCGAATCAAATCGACACCCGCGCCATCGACCTCGATCACGATCTGGGTGGCGGCGGCATCGAGGCTGTTCTCGACCAGTTCCTTGACGACCGACGCGGGACGCTCGACGACTTCTCCCGCGGCGATCCGATCGGCCACGGACGACTCCAGAATTCTGATCCGGCCCACGGTGGGCACCCGAGTTCTAGCTCCGGAGTCGGGGGTCATGGTCACAGGTGGCTGGGCAGGCTGCGTCATCGCGTCTGCGCCACTGGCCCTCGCATTCACGACCCCGCGCGATCAGGACCCTTGCGCCGTTTGAAGCGCACGACCTTCCCGGGCGGGACCGCCTCCTCCGGGGAGGGCCGCTGACGCAGTTGCTCCCGTAGGTCGTGCAGCGCCGCCATCGCATCCATCGGGGTCATCGTCTCCAGGGGAAGCGCGAGGAGGGCGTCTTCAACTGCTGACCGCGACGCCAGGGGAAGCGGAAGCTGTGCCGCGCCCGACGCCCGCGCGGGGATGGGCGGCAAGAATGTCCCGTCGGCCGGAGGGAGGCCCGCCGTGGTCTCCAAACGATTCAAGATGCGCTGGGCTTGCTCGATCACGTCGCGCGGGAGCCCCGCGAGCTGAGCGACGTGGATGCCATAGCTGCGGTCCGCGCGGCCGTCGGCGACCGTCCGCAGAAACACGATGCGCTGGCCCTCCTCTTTCACGAGCACGTTGACGTTGTGGACGCGTGACAGCAGATCCGCCAGCTCGGTGAGCTCGTGGTAGTGGGTGGCAAACAAAGTGCGGGCCCCGACGTGGTCATGCAGATACTCGACGACCGCCCACGCGAGACTCATGCCGTCATACGTACTGGTCCCCCGCCCTACTTCGTCGAGGACAATCAGGCTCTGCCGGCTCGCATGGTGCAGGATGTTGGCAACTTCCTGCATCTCCACCAAAAATGTACTGCGACCGGTCGCGATGTCATCGGTGGCACCCACCCGGGTGAAGATACGGTCGACGAGGCCAACGCGTGCCGCCTCGGCGGGCACAAACGACCCGATTTGCGCCATCAACGTAATCAGCGCGACTTGGCGCAGGTACGTGGATTTGCCTGCCATGTTAGGCCCGGTGACGATGAGGATGGCGCGGTCGGTCGTCGAAGCGCTGACGTCATTGGGGACAAAGCGTTCGCCGGCGAGCAGGCGTTCAACGACCGGGTGCCGGCCGCCGCGGATCTCCAGCACCGGCTCGTCGGTAAGCGCAGGCCGCACGTACCCGTTCGCGGCGGCGACCTCCGCCAACGCACCGAGCACGTCGAGATCGGCCACGGCATCGGCGGTGCGCAGGAGCGCCTCGGCATGGACAGCCACGCGGTCCCGCACGTCAGTGAGGAGTGCATACTCCAGCTCGGCGATGCGTTCGGCAGCCCCCAGGATCGCCGCCTCATGCACTTTCATTGCTTCAGTGATAAAGCGCTCGGCCCCCACCAGTGTTTGTTTGCGGACATAGTTTGAGGGCACCTGGGATAGATTGGGCTTGCTGATCTCGATGTAGTACCCGAAGACCTTATTGAACCCGACTTTGAGTGATTTGATGCCGGTGCGGGTGCGTTCCTGAGTCTCGAGAGTGGCGATCCACTCCTTCCCCTCGCGCTCCACGCGGCGCAGCTCGTCCAGTTCTGCGCTGTACCCATCGCGTATCAGCCCGCCCTCCAGAACGGTCGCCGGGGGATGGTCGACAATGGCCGCATGAATCAATGTCGCTACCTCATCGTGCGGGCGGATCTCCTCCCGCAGGTGGGCCAGCGCACCTGGGACTTCGGCGAGGATCTGTCCAATCTCAGGTAACCTACCCAGCGAGCCCGACAGGGCCACCAAATCCCGCGCGCTGGCTGACCCGTGCCCGATCCGGCCGACGAGACGCTGGAGGTCGGCGACCGAACGCAGCAAAGCCCGCAGCGTGCCTCGACCGCGTCCTGAGGATACGAAGTGTTCGACGGCACCCAGGCGTCGTTCCAGTGGAGCGCGGTCGACCAGAGGCTGTAGCAACCACTGCCGGATCCGGCGGGCACCCATGGCTGTACAGGTGTCATCCAATACCTCTGCGAGCGTTCCTGACGTCGTGCCATCGCGGAGGTTGCGCAGAATCTCGAGGTTACGGCGAGTGCCTGCATCCACCACCAACGAGCCGTCAGAGGCGTACGTGACAATCCTCCGAAGGTGCGCGAGGGGACTGCGCTGGGTTTCCTGCAAGTAGTGGAGCAATGCGCCCGCCGCACCGACGGCGGCTGGCAGATGTTCGCATCCGAACCCATCGAGTGTCGAGACTTTGAAGTGTGTCAGGAGGAGCTGGTGGGCGGTGGGGGCGTCGAACCGCCAGTCCTCCAAGGTGGTCAACCGGATACCGGAGGCTGCGGCCTCGGCGAGACGGGCAGCGGAGGATTCAGGCACTAAGATCTCTCGCGGCGCGAAGCGGGCGACTTCTTCCATCAACCGGGCGTCCCGGCCATCTGTGGTGAACTCGGTAACCTGGAATTCGCCGGTCGAGAGGTCCGCCGCTGCAAGTCCCCACCCCCGATTAGATGGTGTGACAGCAACGAGGTAGTTGTTGGCATCCGGCGGCAGGAGGGCACTGTCGATAACGGTCCCGGGGGTTACCACTCGAACCACATCCCGGCGGACCAATCCCCGGGCTTTTTGGGGATCCTCGAGCTGATCACAGAGGGCAATCCGGTGGCCCCGTTCGACGAGTCGCGCCAGGTAGGTGTCGACCGCGTGGTACGGAACACCACACATTGGGATGCGCCCGCCTCGACCGACTTCCCGCGACGTCAGAGTGATGTCCAGGTCCCGGGATGCGACAAGGGCATCGTCATAGAACAACTCGTAGAAGTCGCCCAGGCGAAACATCAGTAGCATTCCCGGATAGCGCGCCTTCAATTGATGGTATTGCTGCAGCATGGGGGTCAGGTCGGTCTGCACACCTCCTCAGTTCGGGGGACACCGGGCCACTCCTCGACGAACTCGGGAACACCGCGGGTGAAGCCGCGTCCAAGAAAAGTAAAGTGCGACGCGACAGGAATCCCAACCCGATGGCAGGGGCGCTGGAGGCATACGGTCAAAATGGTCTTGGAACATATCTTGCTTCTCCCCCCCATTTGAGGACCACCAAATGGGCATCGTCGACCGGCAGCGCATCAGACAACGCGGCATCCTGACCTCTGCCGCCGGACTCTTGCTGGCGCTCGTGGTCACCGGCCTGCTCAACTATTTGGAATTCCGCACCATCACGTGGACGAACTTCCTCATCGGGCTGGCTGCAACCATCCTGGTGGAGAGCGCGTTGTGGGCGGCCGTCCGCGTGGGATGGGACACCCGAGTCAAGTGGGACGAACACTTTGTGTACACCCCCACGGTCGCTGGGACGCTGCTGCTCGCGTTGTACGTCTACCTCGCCCCATCGATGCACATGGTGCTCCTGATGGTGTGGCTCGCCGCACCGATTTTCATGGCGGGTCTAGTGGGCTTTGTGGGCGCGTTCTCGATGAGTGCCCTCATGGCCCTCTCCTACTTGGGCGTGCTCGCGGTGCTGGCTCACCAAGGCTACCCATTGTCCATGCCATTCGAATCTGTCGTCACGCTCATCTTTGTGTCCATCAACGTCTTCACCGGAATGGTCTTGGAGAGGTTGCGGGCCGAACGGGCGGAGCGTCGCGTGCTGCGCGCCAGGCTGGCCGAACTCGCCATTACCGATCCTCTGACCAGTCTGTATAACCGGCGCCATTTTGAAGACATTCTGCGGGCGGAGATTGACCGGATTCGCCGCTATGGGGGCCACTGTGCGCTCGCCATGATCGACCTGGACTTCTTCAAGAACTACAACGACACACTGGGCCACCTCGCCGGCGACGCCCTTCTGCGGGAACTTGGGGCGCTATTGCGGGGTCAAATGCGCACCACCGACGTCCTGGCCCGATACGGTGGTGAGGAGTTCGCCCTCGTCATGGTCAACACGGCCAAAGATGAGGCCCAGACGGTGATGGAGCGCCTGCGCACATTGGTTGAGGAGTACCCCTTCCGCGGCGGAAGTATCCAGCCCTTTGGGCGCCTGACGGTCAGCGTCGGCATCGCCTCCTGCCCTCAGGACGGTGTGGGGTACGAGGAACTGATTCACAAGGCCGACGGGGCTCTGTATGCTGCGAAGCGCATGGGACGCAATCAGATCCAAGTTGCACTCCTGGCCTAGGATTTCCCCCAAAACTTCCACAAAAGTGACGCCCCCCTGATCACTGTTTGACAACTGCCGGATAACTTTTCTCGCTCCTGGCATCCGAGTTGCTCCCTAGTTCCTGTGTGGCGCCCAAGGCGCCAATTAGGCCTCTGCCACCGGCAAGGGGCATGAAGGGAGCAAGGCAATGCGGCACGAGGAGTTTGAGGCGATTCAGTTCAGGTTCAACGAGCTCGATCGCAAACTGCAGCTCATCCTGCTCGGCTGGGTCGTGAGCATCGCAGCCTTCATGGCCGGGGTGCACATGCTCACGGCAAACGCTGCCCTCCTGTCGGTGATCCGGTAACTGTGGTTTCGGGCAGCTCTCCGTCGATCAAAGGACCGTCTGCGGGCAGCTAGTCACCTCAGGTCAACTCGTCCACGACGCTGAAGTATCTCCGCACTGGCATGAAAATTGCTCTAAACTTGCTCAAACGCATCGTGTCCCGTGGGGAGCGCTGCCATGGCACACCGGCTGAAACTTGAAGATGTCGCCTGCGAGGTCGCCCTTTCCCGTAGCCGGGCTAGGGTCCAACTGCGGGATTCAGGTCTGACCCACGTGGGGCTTGCAAGCAGCCGTACGGAAGGCGAGGACTGGCATGCGGTGGTCGCCCAGGCGACAGTGAATGCGATCCGCATGTATGTCGGGTTCACAGGCGTCCAGATGCACTTCTCGCTCGGGGCCGTAAAGATCATCCCTGAGCCTCGTCCTGTAGTGATTGTATCAATCACCGCAGAATCCCAAGGCCGGGAACTCTCTCTGGTCGGCTCTGCCCCCATGCGGGACGAGCCGCAGCGGGCTGTAGCACGCGCGGTCTTGCAGGCGCTGAATCGGCAGATTGAGGGGATCGCGGCTGCCGAACCGCATCTCCCGGCACCTGGCTAGACTGACCCCAATCCAATTGAACAAGCTGGTCTACGATGTCTTGGCCTATAGTGACCGAAAGACAATGCGTCCATCCCATGCAGACGGCAGCTTCGGCAGTCTCCGGAATGCTCCTACTGGACCAAAGATAACGAGCTGATCAGCACGTGGCCCGAACGGGTTCACGAACGCGCACAGGCGACGCGCCAAGGCGAGCACCTGCTCCCGTGATGCATCCGGATCGCTCACCGCAACGGCGACTCGACGCCCATCCCGCCAGACCCACAACACCGTGACGCGGCCCACCTGATCTTGGCCGTTCAACAAGTATCCCTCGGCTTGCATTTTCCGACGTGCACGCGCATAGAGGAGGCAGCGCGCTACGACGGAGTATGAGATTCGGACTTCTTCAGCTGGCAGCCCGAGAATCGCCACCCCCCGCCGGCCCAACGAGTATCCGCGCTGACTGCCCAAGTGGTGGATTGTGAGCAGCCGAGCGCGCCTCAATAGCCATAGGCGTTGCCAGAGTGCATGCGCTGAGGGGAAGAGATCCACCAAACACGCACTGTCACATGCGCGCGCTGCATGCACCCGGGCGAGGATCTCCAGATCCCGGGAAGTCACCTGAACCCGTCCTCGCTGCACCGCCATCAACTGATTTCCTCCAGACACCCAAGGGAAGTGGGACTACAAGCGTACGCTCGCATCCGAGATCCTGAAGCCACCGGACGCGATCCTCCGTCGGCCCCGCCCAGATCGTTTCCCTGGCCAGATGCTTGAACTCTCGCAACTTGTGCCGCATCTGCACTGCCGTGTAACGACCGTGGTCGTATTCGAGTGCCAGGCGTACCCCGCGGATGTCGGCGAGACCGTCAGGGAGAGCGCGCACGGCCGGACCTACTGTCCCCGCCATCCGTGGGGCCTCCACATCCCTTGCGGATGTCCATGCGTCAAGCGATATGTGCAGTCGGGTTCGCAGCACCGCAACGCCAAGTTGATGCTCCACTTCGTGGCCGACCGTAGCCACAACCGCTGGACGGCCTAGACATCGTTGGGCCACCAATCGCCCAATGGGACTCAGGACCACAATGTCCGTCGGGATCACCCGTCGGCTATAGCCCGTCGGCTTCAGCGCCGGTCGGGTGACCCTGACTAAGCGTTGCCTCACGAGGGTCCGCAGGAAGCCCATCAAGTGTGGTTCCTCCTGCGAGAGGCCAATTAGAGACCACACACCGTCGATCGCGAGGATCCGGAGCAGATGGGATCGGCCTTCCATTATCGGATTCATCTAAATACTTGCAATTTACTATCAGCAAGAGTATTATTGGGCCGCACAGATTTTGCGTCAAGGAGCACCTGTGGACGAATCGTGGAGTACCCTCTCACAGCGGGTGAAGGCGAAACTGGGTCAGCCGCTTCCCGATCTCCCGCCCGGTGATCCCGCCACCCCCGAGTTCTTGGAGTTGCTGACGCGGTTACGCAAGACCGACCCTGATCTAGCCGAGGCTGTGATCAACGCTTACACGGGGACGGTTGAACCGTTACCCTCAGAACTCGAGGCGGCAGCCGAACGACGGCGCCAGCGCTTGTACCAACGCCTCCTCGCGCGCTTCGTCCGTCCTGATGGGTTGCGGACAGGTCGTGTACGGCTGAACCTGAGAAAGACGATCAACTACGGCATCGCCGCCGCAGCAATTCTCCTCATCATCTGGTCGCTCGTTCCAAAATCGCCACAGCGGTACAGGACGACGCGACGCGGGGACGCGGCCGCCTCACAAAGCCGGCGGCAGGAGATCTTGCCGTCGTTGACGCTATCCCCTTCCCCATCGCGTGAGCCGCGCCCGAGACCGTCTCTCTTAACGGGCGCACCAGATGCCGCTGCGTTGACGATCAGCCGACCTGGGATTGCGGCGTCCCACCTGATTCCAAACGCCACGCGGGCCTCCAATTCGCCCGTGCCAGTGCGCGGTTCGGCGCCGACGGTCACTCCATCCGTCGTTGTCTTTGAGACCAACCACCAGCAGAGCCAATCAGCTCCGCCTGCTGGAGGGCGGTCCGAAAATGACTCGCCACAACAACAGCCCGTGCCGGTGATTGTCTACGACTCAGGCGGCACCCTCGCGGCAGGCAGTCAACTTCCGCGCGTCCCGTCGGCACCCAGCGCCACGCACCCGGCCGTCCTGGCCATTTCCCGTGGGCAGTTGTTGGAAGGGAAACTCGTAACGCCTGCCGTCGTGAGTTCCTCACGCGGGAGCACGCCAACGCTCGTCGAGATCACCCAGGGAGCCTTGCAAGGCGCCGTGCTTTTAGGACAGGCGACTAGAGCGCCAGACGGACTTGTGTTAATTCAGTTCAACGGGTTGATCGCTAAGGACGGAAGAGAGCACTCGTTCAGAGGCACAGCCTACGACCCGGGGCTGGGCAGCGTAGGGATACGGGGCCAGACGACGACGATGATGCCCGACGCTTCTTCCGCGCTTCTCGGCGCAACCATGCAGTCGGTTGGCGATTACTTCACAGCTCGTGCACGCCAGACGCAAGTTACCACCCCAGGGGGACAGCAGGGTCCCACCTTATGGGACGGACTTGCTTCCACCGTAGCACGCGCGTTTGCACCTAGTTCGGAGGTTCCGCCCGGACCAACTGTGGTGACGCGACTGGATCGCGGACAGATCGTAACGATCCTAGTCTTATAGGGAACGCGCCCAAGGAGGACGCGCATGCGCACACATCAGGTCGCATGGCTTGTGTTGATCTCCCTAGCGATTGTGAACATTTTCGCGACGCCGGTGGTTGCGCAGATCAGCACCGAGCAGGCATTGGGGCCTTTTCAGCAGTTCCTGCGCGGGCTGGTGATGTGGATGTTGGGCCCCGGGCGCCTTATTATCGCCGCGGCGTGGATTCTTTCCGGGTTTCGGGTTGTGCTAGGTATGGATCGGGGCGCGGGTCCCTTCGTTCTCGTCGCGCTGGTCGGCTTCGCCATCGTTTTCGCACCCCAGATCCTCGGTGCACTGGGCATCGATGTGAGCCCATACATCTAGGCGCCCGTGTTGCGCTCTCCCATCTACCGCGAAATCGACCAATCAGTGACCCTCTGGGGCCTGGAGCCCGATGATGTGGTCGTGCTGGCCACTGTTGGCTACTTCGTGGGGGCGTTAACATCTCAACTGCACCTCCGTGTAGGACCGATCGACGCTACGCTGCTAGCGTCCTGCATGGGGATCGCTGCAATGTTCTCATCCTGGCTGTACTTCCGGCGGGGAAAGCCCCGGTACTACGCGCACGACCTCTTGCACGCGGCTTCAGAACCGGATGTCTGGATTGTTACCGCAGATCTCCAAGCGCGCCCCGTTACGCGAGGGGCATAAATGGATCCGGCCAAGGTACTCGCTGATTCTGGGGTTACGGCCTCGTCGCTAACCCACGCCCTCCCCTACTGGGCAGTCGTCCATGGCGCAATGCTGCTGCGCGACGGCAGCTATGAGCTGGGGTTCGAACTCCAGCCCCTCCACCTCGATACGCTCAGCGAGGAAGAGTTGGACGGCGTAGCGCGCAGGTTGAAGCGGCTCATCGAAACACTCCCTGTGCGGGAGCGCGCCCGCTTTGTCCACAGCAAGGACGCCGACGTTGAACCGGTGATCGCGCAACAAGAAATGCTGATCTCGGAACAGTCAGGCGCGGGGGCCTATTTAGCCCGGCGGCGAATCGCTGCTCTTCGCGACGCCGTGAAGCGTGGACAGTACGTTAACCGGCGGCTGCTTCTGTCGCTAACCTACCATCCGCGCCGCATCCGTCCTCCACGACGATGGACTGCGGTTACGGTGGTTGTTGGGGTGACTGCCCTCGCCTTTGGAGTTCTTTCGGGGTGGACGGTCGGGCTGATGGCCGGAGCTGGATTAGCAAGTCTGAGCCTGTGGCTCGGACCCGTGCGCCGCCGTAGACCATTCGTCCCTTTGACCCGTCCGGAGCTTGAGGAAGACGGCGCTGCGCTTCAGACACTACGGAAGATTATCCTTAGTGCCTTGGATGCGGCTGGGGTTTCCGCCCGCCCCCTGAGGGACAACGAGTATCTCGACTGGGCATGGCGGTACTTCAATCCTGGCCGCGCGGCGGCGGGCCTGCGATCGCCGTTGTTGCACGATGAGACACGCACCGAATTGCCCTCGTGGTTTACGAGACCCGATCGCCGCGACTGGTTGGGGGGTGGCGAATGGATGGCCGATGTGAGCTTGCGCCAAATGATTGCGCGCAGTGGCATCGTCCGTGATCCGTCCACCCTCCTAGTCGATGATCGCCACATCAAGATCGTTGCAATGGATGCCTTGCCGGTGGGGGAATCACGCATGAACGAGCTCGTCAAACTCCTGGCGAGCCGGACGAAGGGTAGGGTCGTCGTGGACATCTCGCGCGAGCCGCGGGCCGCCGCCCTCGCTCGGCTCGCGCTGCGGAGCCGTCTGTTGCACAGCATTATAGAGACCCACGGAGTGCCCGATACCGTCGCCGCGGAACGCGGGCTGCGGTCGACCCACGAGGTTCATTACCAAGCCGTTGGTGGAGAGATCGAAATCGTGCGCTTTGGGGTGGCGGCCATCCTCGTGGGCGAGACCGCAGAGGAGGCCGCGGACGCCGAGCGCGAGGTGCTGGAATTCTTCAACGGCGAGTTACAGGACGCCCAAATCATCCGTGAAGACGGCGCGCTGGCGAGGCAGTTCTTCAACCTTGCCCCCTTCTCCGGCCAAATTAACGGTCGGACGCGCGCGGCCCTCTCGATTACTGCGGTCCACTTTCTGCCGGTTGCCGGCCCGCCCCCCGGCTCGTCACGACCTGTCTTGCTCGCAAGCAACCGCTACCACGGCCTCACCGCAATCGATCCCTTCGACCCGCGCCAGCACGCCTGGAATGCCGTTGCAGCAGGTTCAACAGGGAGTGGGAAGACATTTTTCTCGGCCATCTTGGCGATGGCCACACATGCGGCGGGCGCACGTGTCGTCATCGTAGACCGAGGCAGTAATAGTCCCCCGGGCCCGTGGTTGTCAGTAACGCGGTTGCTGGGAGGACAACACATCTCGATGGATCCTGTAACGGGCTCAGCAGTCAATCCCTGCGACCTGGACTGGGGTCACGTAGAGCCGGATGCCAACAAGGTGACGTTCCTGGTGACCCTCATCAGCCGGATGGTCAGCACTGCTGGTGCCCCGCTTGACGGATACGAGCGGGGGATCGCCGAAGCCGCCGTGCGCACTGCATATGCTCGGTGCGAGCGTGCCGCCATGTCTGAGGGGATGCGAGACGCGGTGGGTGTCTTGCAGATGCGCGACATCGTGCAGAGCTTCCGTATGCTAGGTGCGGTGGCCGGCACGCATCAGATCAGCGACGACGACCGTCGCGCGGCCCAGCGCATCGCCTCCCGACTGTACCAATGGGTCGACCGCGGCCGGTTTGCGAGTCTCGTTGACCGTGCCACCACGGTGAATCTAACGCAGGACTGGATCTACATTGACGTAGCAGCCCTGGAAAGCAATCCCGAACTCATGCCGGTGATGATCCTTATCCTCACCGACCTAATCTGGCGACACGTTAACCGCAATCTGGGTACCGTGCGTACCCTCGTGGTCCTTGACGAGGTCTGGGCTCTCATCGCCGATCCCGTTGCAGGGGCATTCGTTGAGGACCTGTACCGGCGTTTCCGAACAACCGGCTCGGGGGTGTTGTCAATATCCCAGGACATCAGAGACTTCCGGAACAATGAACATGCGCTCGCCGTCCTCGCCAATTCTAACGCGTACTTCCTCTTTCGCACGGAGAATCCCGCCGCATACGGGGAGGTGCTCCGCTTGAATCCCCGGGAGGTCGAAGCAAATCTCGCGCGCATGTCAACGGCCACCGGGGAATACGCCGAGCTCATGCGTGTGCAACGTCTTCAAGACCGTAGCGCTAGTGGTTTGCTGGCCCTTTTTCCCTCTCCCAGCGACTACTGGCTAGTTGCCAGCCATGCGCAAGAACGGGTGCTCCGCGACCAATACTTTTGTGCGCACGCCGACCCACTACAGGCCTTGGAAGCACTGGTCCGCGATCACCCCACCCCCGCTAGCCTCCCCCTCACCCACGTACGCAAGGAGGATAACCGAGCATGAGAGGTGCGATCGTAGCGTTCGCTCTCGTCCTGACCGTCCTGGGAGCTGTCCCCGTAGAAGCTTCCTTGCCCGGAGGCGATTGGAACACAGAGGACGGTTTGCTCATATTCCTCAGTCAACTCCATCGGCAAATTGACGGGATTTTAGCCTGGATCGCAGGAGTCGCCGACTACTCGGAGGCGGCATTCCAGTCCCTCGCCCCCATTTTCGACCGTGCGTATAGCGCCCAAGTGCTCGCTCGGCGCATTGATGGCCTGGCCACGGGGGGACCGCGGCGGTTTCAGGAGGTCCTGCGCGGTTTTGCAGGCCGCCTGCGCACGATCCCCCTCCCGCGTCCTGGTACCCCCCGATGGGTCATTGAGCAAGTAATCCACGCATCCCCGCACGGAGAGACCGCCCAGCAAGCCCAGGCCCTCGATCAGGTCACTGAGGAAAATGTGGCTGCCCTTGCCACCGCGCTCAGCGCAACCGAGGCCGCGCGGATTGCGGCCTCTCAGATTGTCGATGATCTCAGCCCTCAAGCGCAGGCACAGGTGGCCATGTCCGCCGCGCGGGACTTGGCAATCCGAGCTCAGTACACGCCCAGCACGCGCGCGGCCGTACAACTCCTGGTCGAAGCCATGGCCGCCCAGATCGACCTTCAGAGCCACACCGCCGAATCGGTCATCGGGCGGCAGACTGCGGCGATCCAACAGCAGACGCTCTTGAGCCTGCAGCTTGCGGCCGTGGTG
Source organism: Armatimonadetes bacterium 13_1_40CM_64_14 (assembly GCA_001917855.1). Taxonomy (GTDB): domain Bacteria; phylum Sysuimicrobiota; class Sysuimicrobiia; order Sysuimicrobiales; family Kaftiobacteriaceae; genus 13-1-40CM-64-14. The sequence continues at coordinate 41,877 of MNEU01000086.1, forward strand.
GATCGGCTGGCAACTCTCAACGACCAGGAAAACGCACACCAGAAGGACCGGTTAGCCCAGCACACCGCAGCAGGGGTCGGTCTTTTCGAGTCCCAACGCCAAACGTTCGCGGAGATCGCACAGAGCCTCCTGACGCTGAACTCGCTGCAACAACAGCAGGAGATGGATCGGTTCTTCGCCGTGTTGACCAAGGGGGTCGTGGGGCGTGCCGACGCTCTTCAGCCCTGAGGCGGCCGCTACGCGGCTTCAGGAGATCATAGTTGCCTCCGGAGCACAGGGCCATCTGCGAACTGTGGGCATCGGGATCTTGCTCTTCTTCTGTCTACTCAACCTGTTTCGTGCGTTGTTGGCGGGCAGCGGTCCACTCGTCGTCGACGCATTCCTGCGCGCAGGGATCGCCGGATTGCTTGTACAGAATTCCGATTGGATCGCCGTCGCCGCAGTCTCGTTTTTCCGCTTCATGCAGGCCATTGGAAGCCAGGTGAACGCTCAGTTTGGGGACTGGCAGACCGTAGCCGCCATCGACCAGATCCTCCGTGATCTGTGGGGCGCGTTGTGGGCATCGTGGGACAGTGGACTCTTCAGCGCCCTCGGCAACCTCGGCGAGCACGTCGTATTCGGTCTCACCGCCGCGCTAACGACCATTTTGTTCGTGGTTTTTTACGTGGCGGCAATCGCCATCTACGACTTCCTCGTCTTCATGGCGCTGGTGACGCTCGTCCTTGCCACGCTCATTGCGCCCCTTTCCTTTGCATTTCTCGGTCATCGCTCGACGCAGTCGTTCGCCTTCGAATGGCTACAAGCGATACTCCACGCCTCGCTCGTTATTTTGCTGGCGCAGGCAATCGTGGGGATCGTGGTGAGCCTGGCGGTGGTGCAGCCGTTACGGGATTTTGTCGAAGTCGCACGGTCGGGTGGGACAACGCTCGGTGTGATCAGGATCCCAGTCGAGGCGCTGATCGGGTTGGGGGTGGGGATCTTTGCTCTGCTAAATGTGCAAGGCCTCGCTAGCTCGTTTGTGGGTCGCGCTGAGTCGGTCGCGGGGGCGACTGTCGCCGCGTTCGTAGGAGCGCGTCTCGTGGGATCACTGCCGGGTGTCGTCTCAGGCTGGACCGCGAGCCGTGCCGCCACGCTGGCCGGGAGTAGGGACGGCGGCTACGGCGGACCTGGCCCCACGCCCCCCGCGGGGGGAGGAAGCAGCCCTCTCGGCGTCCCTCTCCCCGATTCACCCTCCTCTGCCGCTACAGGGACTAGGGCCCCGCCCACGGGCCACACGTAGCGTGCTGCGATGCGTGATCCTACCTTCCCGTCCCGCCTCCCTGGATGGAGCTTGATGATCAGTGCTCTGGTGGCCGGGCTCCTCGGCACGCACGTGTCAATGGTCGCATTCGCCCACTATGCCCTGGGAAATACTGAGAGCTGGATCTGGGACCTCGCCAGCGGGGAGGGATGGCAGGTGGGAGCCGTCCTCGCGCGCTGTACGTCCACCACGCTATTCGCCAACTCGTCCCTGCCTAGCACCGCCGATTACCTGTGGTGCCGTCAGTGGTGGCTGATGTTTCACAGATGGACCGGCGGACCCGGCGGCTGGTTCTTCGGGGCGACAATGCTTCTCATCGTTGTGGGCGGAGCATCGGCCTACTTGTTCGCACTCACACGCCTCGTGCCCGAGGGACCCGCGCGCAGAAGAACGACCACCTATGCCACGCGCGACGAACTGCGCTCCTTCCTCCGTCCACGCGGCACCCCTCCCGAGGCGATGGCCGATGCGGGTGCCCTTCCCTTGGGCCACACGGTTCCTGACAAGGGCCGTCCCCATAGAGTCGACGTGTGGCTTCCGCTGCCCTATCGCTGCCAGCACATCTGGATCCTTGGGGTGACTGGCGTTGGCAAAACTAGCGGACTCATTAAACGGTGGCTCGCCACGGACGCGCGCCTCGACGGCCGGCATGTCCCAGCCATGATGTCGACGGTCGCCGTCGATGTGAAGGACCCCGACCTGTGGGAGTTTGCGGCACCGATCGCCATGCAGTATGACCGTCGGGTAATCCGATGGTCCCCGATGAGTTCCGATAGCGCGGGGCACAATTTTCTCGACTATGTGCACACGGTGGGAGATGCATTGGACACGGCGGAAACAATTCTGAGCAACGACACGGAATACAACCGAAAAGACCCGTACTGGCGTCAAACCGAACTCACCATGCTCGCCACAACAATTCAATTGGTCTGCGAGGAGAGTCCCGACCGCCTCCTGGGCACTTTCCTGCAGGACAAGATGCGTAACATTCTAGGAGTCGTCCCCCCACCCAGGTCGCTGGCGTTCATCCTTGGCCTGTCTCACCTCCACCCGTCGGAGTTCATGGCGTACATCGAGCACGTCGATGGCGGCCGGGCTGTCTGGCGCGATCGCTATTCCAAGGTGTTCCAAGCGCGCGACGACAAAACAGTCGGAGCATGGCAGGGTCTCCAAAACGTGCTGATCATCTTCCGCGACCCTGATGTCATCGCGGCGACAAGCCGGTCGGATTTCCACTTGTCGGTCGTCGCCCGCCAGCCCACGACCTTGATCATCGGTCTACCGCGTAAACCTGGTTCCCGTCGCCGGGTCCTCACGGCATTGTTCCTCCGGCAATTACTTCAAGAGCTTGATGACCTCGTCCGCGCGCGGGAATCCCAAAAGCTCCCGGTGCCGATAACCTTCCTTCTCGATGAGCTGGGAGTACTTGGTCTAATCCCCACCTTTCAGGATTTCGTTGCGACATATCGGGACATGGGCGTGTCGTTCGTCATCGCGACGCAGGACCGCAAACAGCTAATCGACGTGTACGGGGAAACAAAGGCGGATACCCTCATTGCCAATTTGCATACGCGGATCATCTTCGGGCGGGACCTGCGTCCGGAGCAGGCTGACGAAATCTGCCAGGCCCTCGGAGAAACAATCGTGCCCGAACCGGGCGTCCAATATGAGCACAAGAGTCCGCTGTCTATTGCACGCCGCGGGACGCGTATCGTGTATCAGGTCCGACGCCTGTTGGAGCCTAATGAGCTTCGGGCCATGCCCGAGTTCCGCGCCGTTGTCGTCTTGCCTGGCGACATCAAGGCGACCGTGGGCCTGTCGCCTGTACACACCGATCCTCTCTACCGCGGGATGACCCGCCGGATTAGTTCGATCGAAGCTCTCCGCCACGACATCCGTATGGACCGCGTGCTCGGTCGCCTGACTGCGACACCTCGCATCAGATGCCCCTTAACGACTCTACCGCATCCAGGTGCCCTGGTGACTGCTGAGACACCCATCGAGCCCCCTCGTGGGCCCGCGATCGGGACGGCTGATGACCTCGTTGACGAACTTCTCAAACTCCAGGACCCCGCTCCGCTCCCCAGGGATCAGTCCCTGCTTGAGAGCGGCGGAAGGACAGCGGCACCACCGAGCAAGCCGCGACAACTCCCCCCTACCGATCTACCCCCGCCAGCGCCAGTCGAAGAACCCGCTCCGCCCATCCTGGATTCGCCCGCCCCACCATCGGGACCGTCTGCGACATTAGCCCCCGTAGTTGTGCGCCACCTCCGTCCCCCCGAGTCACCAATGGAAGCATTCGTGGAAACAGTCCTAAGCGGAACGCTCCGGGATGAACGGCTCACCCCTGGAAGCCCACACGGATGGGTGTGCGCGGAGAGACGCAGCGAGTTTCTCGTGCCTTGGGGATTCTTGCGGGATTGGGGATTCAAAACGAAGCAACGGTTTACTGAACTAGAGGCCACATGGACGCGCGATGGACTGGTACGCGGGCGAGGGTCTGTCGTGGTGAACGGGCGATGGGTTACCTGTTTGCTATTCACCGAAACAGCAGCGTTACAACTACCTGAAGACCTCCGGGGCCTCCTTGCGCAATCGTTCGCGCCTGTTCCTGCGAACGAAGTGCGCCCTTCGAAAACGCGCGTGTTGATGCACGGGAATCCCGATCCCAGCGGGAGAGGCGGGAGTTCGCGCAGTACGCAGAGCTCCCCTCCTCTCCCCGAGCTTCGCGAGTTTCTGCGGGCACTTGACCAGGCCGGTCGTCACTTCATCGGGCACCCGGCTCGCGACGAGCAGTTACCAGTCCATGGCAGATGGCAGGCCCGCTCCAAAGACGGAAGCGTCGTATTGCTGGCGGAGCGTCACGTCGCAGAGGCAATGTTTAAGTCCATAGGAGTAATGGAAATCCGTAGAGTGCTCACGCAGTGGAGACAGGCAGGGATCCTGTTTCTCGGCGGACAGGTCCGAGGGGGGTTTTTCACCCGTAGGACTCACCGGGAGGGCAACGAGTTCTTGGCGCTACGATGGGACCAGATCCGCTCGTTTCTCCCCCCGCAGGTCCCAAAGCTCTAAGGGGATCCCTTGCGGTATTGGTACGGTCTGCGCCGTGTGTATCTCGACGGCCCGTACCACCCCTGAAGCGTGGCCCCTGCGCCCTTCAGGACTGGTCGGAGCGGTTCGCCTAATCAGTTGCGGGACTAGGCTCGTACCACCGCGCCCTACTAGAGCCTTGGGCTTCGTGGTGCGGAACTGGAGGATTGGTGGGACCTGCGGGGCATTTTGTGCGCCTGACGGCGTAGTTTTAGCGGTGCAAATGTGATTACCCAAACGAAATGGTGCAGGGTCTTGTTACTGGGGTCACAAGGGATCGAGACTTTGATTTTCACGTCATAGTACGGCTGGTTAGTGTTCTTCATTCCACGCTGAGGAGGTCCAGTCATGAATACTGTGGTGCTCATTGGTCGGTTGACCAGAGATCCGGAGCTGCGGCACGTGCCCAGTGGTCAGCCGGTAGCAAGCTTTACACTAGCTGTGGACCGGGCATTTACAACCGAGAGGGGAAGGGGCACGGCCGACTTTATCCCTGTTGTTGCTTGGCGCAAGTCCGCGGAGCTGGTGTCCATGTATTTGTCGAAGGGTCGCCTAGTGGCCGTGGAAGGCCGCCTGCACATTCGGTTCTACAAAGCACAGGACGGGCGGAGGCAGAAGGCCGCTGAGGTAGTGGCCAACCGTATCCAGTTTCTGGATCGTAAGAAGGGGAAGGATGTGCTAACTGTAGAGCAGCCAACGATTGACGCTGAGACGGATACGGGTGCCGAGGACGCTCCTGCATAGCAGGCGGGGTTTCTTGTAGGGAGCAGAACGACAGACGATGTAGCATGGCTATCCGGGGAAGTACCAGCGCATACGAGCTGCATGCTCAACATGTTTAGGAAAAGCACCCGCATGCGAGATCTCACTCTGGTCTCTGATGAGAGCCCACGAAACCGCCTTGCGGTCGCGGGACCTGCGGCTCTTGCGGTGCGGGAGTTGCTCGAGTTGATCCTTGGCAGAGGGAAGCTGAGGAAACAAGGTCGATGTCCTGCCGACGAACTCGCCGCTGCGTTTCCGTCTCTTTCCGCGTTAGACGCCGCAACTCTTGAGGATTTTGCCGCTATTGTCGGGCAGCACAATGCGGGAAGACTCGCCGCTGCCCTAGAGTTAGGACGGCGCATCCGGATTAGTGCTGTGGGTACCCGACCGGTCATCCAGACGGCAGTGGACGTATACCAGTTGCTGGGTTCTGAAATGGGAAGGCTCGATCGTGAACACTTCCGAACCATCTTGTTGAATACAAAAAATCGGGTAATCCGTGTGTGTACTGTCTCAATTGGTGGGCTGAGCCAAGCGCCCGTGCATCCGCGAGAGGTGTTTAAAGACGCCATTAAGCATGGGGCATGTGCGATGATTGTGGTTCACAATCATCCATCGGGCGATGCTACGCCGAGTGCTGAGGACAATATGATCACGGACCAGCTCGCCGCGGCTGGTAAGCTGGTAGGTATCCCCCTACTTGACCATATCATCATCGGCGATGGACAGTATGTGAGTCTCCGCGAAAAGGGCCTCCTCTCCTCGCCCCCCTAGCTGTGCGCGGTGTGGCGCAGGCGGTTCGTTAGGACATCCTCGGCTCATGATCTAGACCACTGAAGCCAGATCAACCTCCGATAGGATTCCGTGCTTTCCGCCGGTCGACGCTTAGTTGCCGTCTTGGACATATGTTGGGCGCTTCGGTGGCCAATGTTACTCTAAGCATTCTCGAGGAACTTTCAGTGGTCCACAGGGAGGGTTCAAAGTGTGGGATCAGATTGTCATGTTGTGGCTGACCGCCATCTTTCTTAGTGTTATCGCGTGGTCCCGTGCTCGGGGCGCCAACAGGCGCCAAGCGATGAAGAGTGTTGTGCGACTCATTGGATACGGGGTGCCTATCGTGTTGGCGTGGGAATGGTTCGATGCATTGCCGCTTGGCGGGATCCTGGCCAAGACGGCCCTCGTCGCCGGATTGCTATGGTGTCTAGCTTACCGCCTGTGGACCAGGGCGTTTCTCGCGTGGCGCATTCGGGGTCAGCAAGGCCAACGGCTCCGCGCTCTGGCTTCTGGGGAGCAAGATCCTCGGGATCTTGGCCGCCTCAAGTGGTCACAGGTCATCTATGACCGTGAACAAGCACTTGCTCCTTACCTGCGCGAAGAAGCAGGCGCTTACTGGCTGGCGCGTTCCGATCCGCTCCCGGGCAGGCGCTGGTTGGGACTGACGTTGTCTCGGGCGTACGATGTGGCAGTCCCAAAAGATCTCATGCTGCGCCATGTACTCATTCTTGGCTCGACCGGCGCGGGGAAAACACGCACGGCTCTGCAGGGGATCGTCGAGCAGCAGATCGCACGGGGATTGGGCGCGCTTGTCCTGCAATTCAAGCACGACGAGCTATTTTACCGAAGCGTTCTAGATGCTGTTGCGCGCGCTGGCCGGGAAGCGGAGTGCATCTACTTCAGCCTCCGAAGCGATGACGAGAGCCGAACGGCGGCCTGGAATCCCCTTGACTGGCCAAATTCAGCCGAGGTTGCTGAAGCTGTGGTGCACGCGACCCTCGATGATCTCGCCGCCCTACGCTATTTTGCCGCGCAAAATCTTGATGCGCTCGGGGTTGTCCTCGACGGCGCCAGGCGTCGGGGGGAAACGCTCAGCTTTGGGCGGCTGGCGGACCTGCTCGCACAAACCGGCCGATCGGGTGCCGGGCAGCCGCTCCTGGCGTACCTGCGGTCGTTTCCTGACCTACGAGCTCGGGCCCAGAGGGTGCGGTGGGATCACGCCAGTGAGCTCAAGATGCTGGCGGCGCAGTTGGGACGGTTTGCGGCCTTGACGCCGGCTCCGGGCCGCGTCGCGTTTGACCTTCGGACCGCGGTGCAACAAGGGCAGGTCGTGTTGGTGAACCTGGATGCCACGACTTTCCCGAAGGCTGCGCGATGCGTGGGGCGGCTTTTCATCGCAGCGTTATCTGCCGCATATTCGGGCCTTCGGCGCACCGAGGACGACCGCGTCTATCTCGTTGCCCTCGATGAGTTTGGCCCTGTCGCCGGGCCGCATCTTTCAAGCATGCTGGGCACCGCGCGGGGGTTCGGGGTGAGTCTCGTGCTGGCAACGCAGAGTTTGGCGGACTTACGGATCGCGGGGCAACGAGAAGCTGCCGGGGCGCTTGCCGCTCAGGTCGTAGAAAACATTGGCACGCAGATCGTTTTTGGCCTCCGCAATCCCCAGGACGCAAAGTGGTGGTCGGAAGCCAGCGGCAGCGTCCTGCGTGACGAGATGACGGACGTACTCGTGGAGGGTCGTGCTGATCGGAACTACGTCAATCGACGACAGGCGTCGCAACGGGAATCGGCCGCCGTTTCGATCAACCAATTGCTCTTTACACCGCGGTCGAAGGCTTTCATTTGGATTCCATCACGGCGGTGCCTTCGTGCGCCGGGCAATCGATCAGCCTATCTGAATCCAGAACCAGACCGTCGCAGCGTCATTCTGGGAAATTTCGTGCTTCCGTCCGATCCGAGTCCGTGGCCTCAGATCCGGGGCGGATGCATTGGAGGCATGGGGCGGGCGCTTGCGGGGACCCAACCGATTCATCCGGTCATGCCCCACCAGCAAAGCACGTCGACATCGACGGAACCGGGGCATGCCGACCCGCCCCGCCTTTTTGGAGGGGGCGTGATTGGACGAACGTTGTTAGGGTCTATGACCTGCTCCATCGCTACCAGGGAAGGTACACGGTCACAACTTAGGGAGTGCAATGAATCCGACTCGGGAGGAGGGGTGAAGCAGTGACTGACCTGACAGTTAAGCAAGCTGTTCAGGCAGACCGTGATCCGGATGTGCTCGTCTGGCTTGCGCGTCTGCAACTAGCGACTTCTGGACAGATTTCGGCGTTGGGATGGCCCGGGGATGGTGATGAGTGCAAGAAGAGACGGCTGCGCGAGGTACGAGAAGCCGGGCTGCTCGAATTTGTTCGCACTCGTCGTCGCACAGGACACCGTCTAGCCTTGTACCGCCTCACCCCAGTGGGCGCTGTCGCGGCAGCAAGGCTCATCGGCGATGACCAGGTCATCCGTGGAGTCCGCCTTGCGGCCACAGAGGGAATTCATCTGGAACATCGGCTCCAGGTGAATGATACCGTTCTCCGGCTAGCCGATTGCTTCGGACGAGATGCGGTGGAAGTACTGCTTCCGCACCAAAGGCGCTTACGATGGCTAATATCGGGTGGAGCGTGGCACGAGGTCACCCCCGACGTTGTGTTGGTGTGTCGCAAGGCGGACGCGGCGCTCGTAATCGAGTACGACCGCGGGCTACGGAGTGTCGACAGCGTTTCTCTGCAGCTGCGACGCTATCGGGAAGCGGCCGAGCAACCAGATCTTCCCATGTGGGCGGGGCGATCGTCTATCGCATACGCGCTCCACCCTCCCTCGCCCGCGCGGGCAAGTGCGATTCTGCAAGCGGCAGCGGCCGCTGGGCTGGAGTCGCGTGTAGTCGTCGTCGCTGTCCAGGATCTGGCCTTGGTCGTCGCGGATGCTTTCGCGAAAACGCACGCGGCGTCTCCCGGACCGGCTCCGGATCCGGGATTAGAATCTCCGCCGATCGGTGCGCATTTTTGACCATAGCCGCGTTCTGGGCAGTTGTTGTTGCCCGAACGTCGACGCGTTCTGTTCGACTGGCGCGCGTGCGAGCATCGTGGCGTGGGTGTGACGGCAGAGTTGCGTTACCAAGGAGGTGAATCGAGTCATGGCTCTCGTGCACGCAGTTGGAGCGCTCCTGACGCATAGTGCAGCGGTGACCGAACGGCATCCGTTCGATGCAGCTGTGGTGATCGTCGGTTGTCTGCTCCCGCGAATTTTCCCGTTGACTGTTGGGAGGGATCTCTACTGGACGGCATGGTGGATTCTTTTGGTTTGCTGGGCCGTGGGCGGCGCTGAGGGTACCGTTTTGTGGGACAAGGTGCGCAGGACGCCTTCGCCGCAGGAACCCGGGTGGTGGTCTAGGCTGTGCGTGCGCACCGGTGAATGCGCCCGGCGGATTGCAGGTAGAGTCGGCGCGAGAACTCTAGGTGCGGGCGCCCCTATCCCTGCCAATATTCTCACGGCCCCGAGGTTGTCCGAGGCAATCCAATCAGAAGTGTGCGCCGTTAGTCCAGAGGTGAGGGTTGAGTGGGTTGGACAACCCCAGACTGGAGCGGATAGGCATGTGTCTGACCTGAGGCGCCTCCTCACGGTCGAGGCGACGTTGAAGGCGCGGATCGTGGGGCAGGATCACGTCGCGGCCGCTATCACTAAAGCCCTTTTGCGGCGCGCAGTAGACAGCGATTCACGCCGGCCGGTGCTGTCGGTCCTCGCGGCAGGACCGACAGGTGTAGGCAAGTCGGAAACGGCAAAGGCGCTAGCCGAAATCCTGGATCGACCGCTGCTCGCCTACGACATGGCAAGCTTTGGGGAGCAGCACACCGTAGCGGCGTTGATCGGCGCCCCGCCAGGGTATGCGGGTGCCGAACGGTGTGGGCGGCTCGTAGCGGATGTGCAGCGTCACCCCAACGCTGTAGTCCTGTTAGATGAGATCGATAAAGCGCACCCCACATTGCTTGATCCATTCATGCGAGTCTTCGAAGATGGGCAGTTTACCGAACTTTCCCGGGGAGAGAGTGCAAACTTCGGCGACACGGTCGTCATCGCAACCACCAACCTGCTCCAGCGTGAAGCGACTATCTCATGGAGCGACGACCCTGCCCAGGTGCGGCGGATGCTGCTCCAGGCACGTGCCGGCTACCCAGAGGGTCCGAGCCGTAGCTTTAGCCTGCGGCCTGAGTTGATTGCTCGTCTTGACATCACAATTCTATACAGGCCGTTATCCGCCGCAGTTGTGGAGCGTATTGCGCACGAATACGTTCCTGCCTTCGTCCACCGTATCACGACACAGATGGGAATCCACCCGGAGGTTACAGTGGATGCTCGGTTGGTGGATGAGATCATCGGCCGTTTGGATCTCCAGTTCGGCGTTCGTGAACTCAAACGCGTGGTGGGGGAAAGACTGGGCGACGCGCTGGTGGAGGGCTATCTCCCATGGATGATGCGCGGTGAGATCCCGGTCGCGGTTGAGGTCAGAGCGACCAGCGGTCAGATTACGGCTGTATTCCGGTGAGGTGATGATATGCAAATCTTGGCACGAGTGAGTACATTTGCGATTGTCGGTCTCTTCTTGCTCAATGTCGCGTTGGGAGTCATTGAAGAGGTTGTTACGCATCGTGTCCACCGGGGGGAGGCCCAGGGCGCGGGACTGCCCCGATCGGCAGGGCGAGGGTCACGCCCAGTGACGGACCTCGGGGAGGCGCTTACCGCAGATGTGCACTTCTTTGCGAACCGCGTCGTGATCGATGTGGAGGCCAAGAGGGTTCTCCGCACGCAGAGGGACTTGCGATTTGATCTGCTAGTTACTCCCCGTGCGGTTGACGGGTTCGTCATTCTCCCGATGGATCGGTTAGCGGTGGATGGGGCGAAGACTGCAATTGTCACAGAGGACGGATCTTGGCTCCACGTGAAGGCTGTATACGGCGTGGGATTGGTCTTCGATAGCGAAGTCCGTCGCAGTTCTCCAGTCTACGCGATTGGTGTGCCACGACAGGTGGAGTTGGTGTTCCCCGCCCCCTCATCGAGCAGGCGTGCAACACTACTTGTGAGGTGGGCTCCGGGAAAGGCAGTCGTGTACGCACAGGGCTGGCGAGTGGACAGGATTTTGGAAGTTTCCCTCCCCCCTCAGCCATAAACGCGGGGACTGAGGACATCATGTTCTGTGAATCTAGTCATCCCCTCCGGCAAAATTGGGAGCGAGATTCCCGTCGCAAGCGCTATGACACGACGTGATGGCGGGAGGGAGTTAAATACTGTTATATTGTTATTATACTTGCACATATGCACTCCCTGTGGTAGATTGAGGACGGTGGTCACGGGTTCCGGCCACCGGCCATCGACTCGGAGCAAGCTGCGGGTTGCCCCGGGTCCACGGGCCGCGGCTTGCTCCTCCGCGGAGGAGCAGCGCATGAGCACCTTGACAAAGGAAAGCAGCAGTCCCGTAAAGGTCGCGCAAGTCTTTGCCGACTTCAGGCTCGGTCTGCCTCGTATGGGTACCGTCTTCGTGAGTGCGCGCCGACACAGGGTCCAGGTGTCCTGGACCGCCAAGGGGCTAAGGGGAATGTGTAAAAAGTGCACACGCCAAGATGGGTGTGCTGCGGTCTTCGATGCCATTCGCGCGGTGGAGATCTTGGCTGAGGCGTGGGAGCGTCCTCCGATCAGTCGCATCCAGGCCCGCGTTGAGGCAGATATTCAGTCGGACCCGTTGACCGAACCGGAGCAGCCCAGAATCCGTCCGTACGATGGACTAGCCAGGGATATTTGCCAGGCGGACCTAGTGCCAATCCACATACCGCCTTGGGCGTACGACGAGCAGGGCACCCGACGTCCGGTCGTCGACGCCGAGATCGCTGAAGACGTTTGGTACGAGCTGCAGCACAGGCTAAATCGCCTACTCGGCTATCGGATCCATGCGGAGACGAGCTACCGTCCTCCTGTCCACAAGTACTACCAGGCAAGCTGGGAGCTGGATCGGGGGATGACGCACGCTGCATTCAAGCTTGATCTCCTGACAGACCTCGATGAGGATGGGCAGCTCGATGCGTTTGCGCCGTGAACGGAGACTGCGGGCGATCCACGTCTACGGCGGCCCCTCATGGCGTGCCGGAACCCGGCCGCCGTCCGATGCCCCGGGAGCCCGACCCGCCGGAGCCTTCGGCGGCGAGGCAGTGGGATTACCCACACGAAGCACTCTGGGAACCCAAGGTTTTGATGCCGACAGCAGTTGAATCAGTTCTGGGCGAAATTCGCGAACGTCTGCCGCTCACCAAGTACCTCGTGAGCAAGGGCTTCAAGCTGCGGCAGACGGGACGGAATCGCATGGTCGCGCTCTGTCCATTCCATGCCGACAAGCGGCGGCCAAACATGGTCATTTACACGGATGAACACCGTTTTCACTGCTACTGCTGCGGGGCTAGGGGTGACGTCGTCGATATGGCGCGCTGTCTGGACGGCTACCTCAATTTCACAACAGCGCTGCGGGCGCTAGCAGCTAGCGTTGGGCTGTCCTTGCCCCATGGTCGTCCACAGATTAGTGAGGATAGGGGTGGGATCCTCACGCTGGCTGCGAAGTTGTACGCAGAGCATTTGGGTTCTGACGTGCTTGCATACCTCGGACGCCGGGGTTTTCCCGAGGCATTCGTGCGAAAGTGGCGCATCGGCTACGCCCCCCAGAAATCACCCCAGCTCCTGCGAGACTTCCTCAGGCAGCACACCGTTGCACCGGAGGCAGCACTGGCTTCTGGCGTACTGATCGAGGCAGGCGCCCGGGACGGGCGCCTGCTGCGCGACTTCTTCGGGAACGGCGGCGGCGGGTATATCGTCTTCCCCAACCCGGCACGCGACGGAGGTATCATCGACCTGCAAGGCCGCGCTTTTCCCAACGGTAGCAACAAGCCGAAGTACCTTAACTTGCCCAAGGGCCGACGTTACCTCTTCAACGAGAGCATCGTGCCGCGGTCGTCCGTCATTCTCACTGAGGGAATCCCCGACGCTTTGAGTTGTCTCCTGGTCGACCAACCTGCCGTTGCAGTCTATGGAACGAGCGGTTTCTCAGACCGGTCCGTGAATCAGTTCGTTCTGTGCCGCCGCATTTACGTCGCTTTCGACCTGGACGCTCACCGTCATAGCGTCGAGATTGCCATGCAGTTTGGATTGCGCGGCCGCGTGGTCATGTTACCGGAGTCGCTCGGCCGCAACGGCGACCTGAACGACTTTCTCATGCAGCGTGGTGCCGCGTCGTTCAGTAACGACCTGACGCAGCTGCTTCAAACTGCCGACACCGGTTACGGAGCGGCTATCAACGAGCTGCCTACGGATCTCCAGCCCTACGACCTATTCGAGAGCGCCACGTCGCTGTTGGCTGCATTGGGAGCGGTAGATCCGATAAGCCGAGACGTGTATCTTCAGAGGTTACACGTCAAATACGGCATCGCGATGGACACTCTCCGCGACGCGGCAAGGGAGGCGCTGTTCATGACGCCCAGCACGACATTTTCCGGGACGTCGCTCGGGGTGGCCGATCCTACGGGCCATTAGCCCTGGAAAACACCGGTCGTTCCCCCACATGCCTTGCAAGGCGCCGTGGGACCGGGCGCTGGAAGCAAAGAGGGACCCGAAACCTCCCCCCCCCTTGTATCTGTAGTCACAATGGATTATCATGTGGTCACAAGAGGGGTTAGGCTTATGGCGACTGTCGGTGTGCGAGAACTCAAAGCCCGTCTGAGTCAGTACCTCAAGCGTGTAGGGCGTGGCGAGCGCATTGTCGTCACGGAGCGCGGACGCCCCGTCGCTGTGATCGGCCCTGCTGCAGCATCCGTGCGCACCGAACGACTTGAGGCAATGCTCCGAAGCGGGATGGCAAGGTGGGCAGGTGGAAAGCCGCGCGGGTCTGCGCGGCCAGCTCGACTGACACATGGCCCGTCGGTTTCTGAGGCCATAATTGAGGACCGCCGGTGATCTTGTATCTCGATGCCAGCGCGCTGGTCAAACTGTACGTTGATGAGGACGGGGCGCGACAGGCTCGGCAGGGTGTGCAGGGTGCCGAGGTGGTCGCAACATGCGAGATCGCGTACGTCGAGGTCCGAGCCGCGCTGGCGCGCCGACGCCGGGAAGGCTCATTGAAACCTGCAGATTACCGGCGGGCGGTGCGCGATCTCCATAGCGACTGGCCGGAGTTCTTCTTGATCACCGTAGGTAGTCCCCTTGTTCGAGAAGCCGGGACAATCACGGAACGTTACCGCCTACGAGCCTATGACGCCGTCCACTTAGCTGCAAGTTTGGCAGTCCAGGCGCGGACAGAAGAGACCGTGACCTTCGCCTGCTGGGATCGGGCCCTAGCGGACGTAGCCGTCAAGGCTGGCCTCCAGCTGTTTCCGATCGTCTAGAAGCGGCGGCTCTGAAGGGACCAAGCGTTATTCCTGTGCTGCCGGGGGATGAGGAGGCTGCGAGGACCCCGTAAGAGCGGCTCTTCGGTGGTCTTGCGGTCCGGTAGCAGACGTTAGCAGATTTGGCTCAGAATCCCACTCTCCGATCTCCTATCCGAAGAAAATTCAAACAGCTGGACGTGAGAAACCCTGCGTCCAGCCTGCCTCTAGTGAGTTTTGGCGGAGGGCCGTGCGAATCGAACGCACCGGAGACCGACTGGTCTCCCGCCGGTTTTGAAGACCGGAAGGGGCACCAGCCCCCACTGCCCTCCATCCTACGGAATTTGCAGCGTTTCTTCAGTTTCCTACCTCGCCGCATGTCTCCGTTTCTAACCATTTACTACCCTGCGGACGGATTTCCGAAGAACCGGGCCGCTAGGGTCTTGGCCGACTGCCCGTGAAGACCGGCCGCGAGGCGCCCATAGACCTGCAAGGTGAACCCCCGCGCTGGCATGCCCCCGCAACTAGAGAGAGATGGCACGCGGGCTACACGGAAGAGGACCTTGCGGCATTTGTGGACCAGGTGGCCTCGTGGCGCTGCGTTCACGGCGCGACCCGCTTACCAGCCTGGTCGAATAGATGCACGCGGTCTCGGCGGTAGCCGAGTCGCACCTCGGTTCCAAGCGTGGGACGCGCGGCTTGATCCGCGAGCACCTTGAAATCCATCTCGCCGAGCCGCAGCGTGACCAGCGTCTCTCGTCCGAGGGGTTCGATGACCACCACGCGTGCTGGGACCTCGCCGTCGAGTGTCGCATCCTCCGGGCGGATGCCAAGCGATCCCCCTCCCTTCAGATGCCCGCTCGGCACTGGAATGCTCAGCGTTCCCATAGTGAAGTGGCCATTCTCGAATCCGCCTTCGAGCAAATTCATCGGCGGGTGACCCACGAAGCGTGCCACGAACACATTGGCCGGCCGCAGGTAAAGATCATCGGTCGTCGCCAGTTGCTGCAACTTGCCCATAGAAAAGACCGCGATTCGGTCGGCCATCGCCAGGGCTTCGGCTTGGTCGTGCGTCACCAGGATACTGGTCACACCGATCTGCTGTTGCAGGCGCCGGATCTCGCCCCGGGCTTGCAGCCGGATCTGCGCGTCAAGGTTCGAGAGCGGCTCATCTAACAGCAGCACCTGCGGTTCCTTGATCAGCGCGCGCGCTAGCGCCGCCCGCTGCTGCTGCCCGCCGGAGACCTGCGCCGGCCGCCGGTCGAGGACATGACCGATGCCCAGCAGGTCGGCAGCCTGCCGCACCTTCTGCTCGATCTCGGCCTGGGGCGTCCGCTTGAGCCGCAACGGGAAGGCAATGTTTTCGAAGAGGATGAGGTGCGGGTAGAGCGCGTACGATTGGAAGACCATCCCCACGTCGCGATCGCGAGGGTGCAGATGGTCGACGCGGCGTTCGTTAAAGTAGATCTGACCCGCAGTGGACTGATAGATGCCAGCGATCATCAGCAGCGTCGTAGTCTTCCCGCATCCGGAGGGACCGAGGAAGGCGACCATTTCGCCCGCGCGGATGTCCAGATCCAGTGCCTGGAGCGCCACGACCTTGCCGAAATGCTTCGTCAGTCCTTCCAGGCGGACGCTGATACCCTTCATCCTTTGACGCCCCCGGAATAGACGTTCAGTAGGTATCGCTGCCCCAGCAAGAACAGTACGATCACTGGCAGCGCGTAGAACAGACCGACCGCTGCCGCCACCCGATAGTCGGTGAATACTTCGCCGATGAAACTCTGCAGGTAAAGCGCCATCGTCCAGCTCCGCGTCGAGACGATGAGCGTGAACGGCAGGATGAACTCCCCCCACGCCGAGAGTAGCGAAAAGGTTCCCAATGCCAGGACCCCTGGACGCACCAGCGGCAGTGCGATCTTCCAGAACAAGGTCCAGCGGGACATACCGTCAACTAGCGCGGCCATCTCCATCTCCCACGAGAGGGAGTCGAAGAACCCTTTCATCAGCCAGATACCTAACGGCAGGTCCAGCGACGCTTTGACGAGGATCACGCCAGTCAAGGTGTCAAACAGCCCCAGCAGCCGTAGGATGTAGAAAATAGCGATGATGAGGCTGACGGCCGGAAACGCATGGAGCATGAGCACCAGTCCCAGATACATGGATCGGCCGGGGAAGGAGAGTCGCGAGATGGCATAAGCTGCCATGGAGGCGACCGTCACGACGACGACTGACACCACGACCGAGAACACCATTGAGTTGAGCAGGGGAACATGGATCGGTGGCCGATTGCCGATCGATTCCCAGAGGAAGCGCCATCTCTTCAGGGCGAGCGGTCCCGTCGGCACCAGGCCGTGGACCTCGTCAAATGAACCAGTCAGGAAGAGCCAGACGATGCCGGCGATGACCGGCAGGCTGAGCGCGGCTACCACAAGGAAGAGGAGCCGCCAGCGGGGTGGGAGCAGGGGCATCAGTTGATCTCCACTTTGGGCTCGCCGACCAGCGCCCTGAAGTTGAAGATGCGCAGGTAGAACAACGACACCGCGATGCCGATGACGACGAGCACGGCGGCCATCGCGGCTCCCAGGCCGAACTGCACGTTACCGAAGTAATTGGAAAGCGCCGATTGGTAGGCGTGGAGCGACCACACCGTGGTCGTGTAGAACCCCGGCCCCCCGTTCGTCAGTAGCAGGATGTACTCAAAGGATGTCAGCAGTGAGAGGGTTTGATAGGCGGTCACGAACAAGATGGGCCAGCGGAGCAGCGGCAACACGACGCGGCGCACGGTTTGGCCCGTGGTCGCGCCATCGACGGCTGCGGCGAAAAACAAGTCCTGAGGGATCGCGCGGATGGCCGAGGTGAAGAGCAGCATCCCAAAGGAGGCGCCGACCAAGCCGTTGGCCAGGACGATCACGTTCCAGGGCTGCGCGGTAATCCAGTTCCTGGATGTACCCAACAGGTCACTGATCAGCCCGTAAGGCGCCTCGCGGGAGAGCCCCTGCCAGATCAAGACATAGACAACCGGCGGCAGGATGCGGGGTAACAGCCACACGGCTCGGATCTGATTCCCGTAGCGCTCGCGCACCGAGGAGGTCAGCAAGGCCAGCAGCAGGCCCATCCCGACGTTGAAGAGTAGGGTGAAACCCACATAGTGAGCCGTGTTGAGGAGGATCCTGCCGATGAACGGGTCTCGAAGGAGGGAGTAGTAATTCCCCAGTCCGATCCAGCTGGGATGCCGGAACGTGATCGTGGAGATATCGGTCAGAGAGAGGTACAGTGTCGTCACTGCCGGCGCCACGAAGAAGAGCACAATCAGCAAGGTGGCCGGTAGCAGAAAAACCAGCGGCGCCGAGTACCTCCTCACGCGACCTCTTTCCCCCGTTGCGGCTCGCTGCTCGACAATCGTGCCGCTATTCGATGATCACCTGATCACCCAATGCCCGCTGCATCTCTCCGGCGACCACATCGACCGCCTGCTCAGGTGTCACGCTGCCCGACTCAACCGCGGACACGCCCCGGAAGAAGGCGTCCTGCCACTTGGGGAGGTCCGGGTGCGCCGGCTGGAAGGTCGTGTAGTTGAGGAGGTAGCTGACCTCCTTCAGGAAGCGGTTATTGACCAGCGCCGCGGTGCGCGTCAGGACCGGCAGATGGGCGCTGCCTACTGCATGCTTGGCGTCCAGGTCAGGCGCCATGGTGTAGGCCAGCAGGCGCATGGCCAGTTCCTTGTTCTTTGAAGCCGCCGACACCATGTAGGCCTGCGGGTTCGACAGGGTGACCGGCTTGCCGCCTTTCACGTACGAGGGATGGGGCGCGTAGCCGAAATGGTCGAAGAGCCAGGCCTCACCACCCTTCGAGGCGACCCACTGCAACTCCCACTCGGCCCAGTTCCATGTCCCGCCGGACCAGAACAAGACCTTCCCGTCGCCGTCGGTGATGGGCTGGTGGAAACGGTTCCAATCGCTGTTGATTCGGTCTTTCTCGATGTCCCCCGCGTCAACGCCGGCCCGCAGCCAGCGATAGTAGCGCAGCGCGGCGGCCTTGTTGAAGACCAGCTTGCCGGTCTGGGGATCGTAGTCGCGTCCGCCGAACGAACGGTACCACTGCATGAAGTCCGGACCATTGAACGGTCGGTGATAGTAACCTTTGCCGGGCTCGATGACGTTCTTCTGCCTCGCGTCCTTGGCCACCGCCATTACGTCATCCCAGGTGAAGTCACCGCTCGTGATTCGCTTGGGGAGATCCACGATCTGTTGATCGGTCCATCCCAGCTTCTTGAGCAGGACCTTGTTGAAGTACAGCGGCCGGGCCTCTGTGTCTTGCGGGATGCCCCAGGTATTGCCTTTGTACTTCACGGAGGTCCACAGCGCTGGCACAACGCCGCCGAACTGCTTGTACTGTGGGATGTACCCATCCAGCGGCGTGAGAAATCCCGCAGCCGACCAGGTGGTGCTCAGGGCGGCCGATGCCTGGACGATATCCGGAGCGTCGCCGCTCTGAAACGCCAGAAGCACGCGCCGCAGGAACTGATCCCAGTTTGTGGTGTCAAACGAGCCTTCCACCTTGATCTGGTAGTCGACGCCCTCACGCTTGAGGTCGGCATTGAACCGTTCCCCCGCCGCCTGCAGGTTGCTGAACCGCGTGACCGACGGGGCGTCCGGCCCGATCGTCCAGGCCTTGATC
>MNEU01000070.1 GCA_001917855.1 Armatimonadetes bacterium 13_1_40CM_64_14
TGCTCCTGTCGTAGGAGCACGATCACTTCGTGAACACTTCGGGATTGCCGACGTGGCGGGGCCGCTCGCTCCGCAGAACCAGCAACACATCTTCGGCAACCGAAACAGCGGATGGTCAGACGGGGGCGGCTCGACGGAAAACACATCGACCGCGGCGCCCCCGAGGCGTCCGGCACGCAGCGCCTCGGCCAGCGCGAGCGTGTCCACCACCTCGCCTCGCGAGGTATTCACAACGCACGCGGTCGGCTTGCACATCGCCAGCTGGTGTCGGCCGATCAACCCGCGCGTCTCGGCAGCCAACGGCACATGGACCGTGATGATGTCGGCCTCCTTCAAGACGGCCGCAAGCGTATCCGCGCGCTCGACCCCGGCTGGCAGGGCCGTCACGTATGGATCGTAGCCGAGCACGCGCATGTGAAAGGCCGCGCGGCACTTCTCCGCCACAAGGCGGCCAATGGCTCCCAGGCCTATGACCCCGAGCGTTTTTCCCTCTAACTCCATCCCGACGATGACCTGACGGCGCTGCCACTGTCCTGTGCGCACCGCTTGGTCCAGATCGAGCAAGTGCTTGCTCAACGCGACCATCATCCCGATGGCGTGCTCCGCCACGGAGATGGAGTTGGCCTGCGGGACATAGACGACGGGGATGCGTCGAGCAGTGGCGGCAGGCAGATCCACGTTGTCCAACCCGGCGCCGTGGCGCCCAATGACCCGCAGGCGCTGGCCGGCCGCAATCACCTCGGCCGTCACCGGGACGAGGCGGACAATCACGGCGTCGGCACCTGGAATCGCCCGCGCGAGGGCCTCGCTGGACGCTTCCGGGAGCACCTGGATCTGTGTCTCTGTCTCTAGGCGCGCCACGCCATCCTCGTGGATGGGTTCGCTCAATAGCACGGTAGGTCTCACGGAGCAGACACCTCTCCTCTGACCACCCGCTCAGCGGGTAGGCGCATGCGGCAGCGCGGCGACGATCTTTTGCGGGGTGATCGGGAGGGTGTCCAGTCGCACGCCGCAGGCATCAGCGATCGCGTTCGCGATCGCGGCCCCACCGGGGATCACCGGCGGTTCTCCAACTCCCTTAGCCCCAAACGGACCGACGTCAGACGGCACCTGGACCATCACAATGTCCATCGGGGGGACGTCACCCGCTTTGGGCAGCGCATAATCGGCCAACGTGCCGTTGAGCAATGTGCCGCCCTCATCGTAGACCATCGCCTCGAGCAGCCCCCAGCCGATCCCCTGGACCGCCCCACCGCGCATCTGCCCTTCGACGGCTGCGGGATTAATCGGAAATCCCACGTCCTGGATGACGACATAGTCCAGCAATTGCACCGCTCCGGTCTCGCGGTCCACCCGGACTTTAGCCAGATGCGCGGCGAATCCCGGAGACGGCTTGGGCGAGGGGATCGACCCGTTGCCGAACACGGGAGCATATTTCGCCCCGAAGGCCATGCTCTTCTTGAGGACTTCTCCTAAAGGCAGGGCGCGGTGCGGGGTGCCCTTCACCCGGACCTGCCCATCGGTGACCTCCAGGTCATCAGGGCGCGCCTCCATCTCGGAGGCGGCGATGGCCAGAATTTGCTTACGCGCGTCTTCTGCGGCGAGCTTCACGGCCGTCCCCACCGTGTAGGTCGTCTTGCTGCCCCCGGACATCCCCGCGTAGGGCGCATTGTCCGTGTCGGCCGTGACGACGTGCACTCGACTCGCATCCACCCCCAGCATTTCCGCCGCGATGAGCTGCAGCGACGTCATCACGCCCGTGATGTCAACCGCCCCAACGATGACCTGAAACGTGCCGTCGGTGTTCGCGCGCACGCACGCCGCGGCCGACTCGACTCCCCCCGGCCACCCTCCGACGGCCACCCCATACCCGATCCCGTCTGCGCTGGCGTGATTCTTGTACTTCGGGTGGTCCCGCAGAGTCTCCAGCACTTGCCGGAGTCCCAATTTAGGCCAGGGCCGGCCATTGGGCATGGGGTCGCCGCCCTGGGCGGCATTGCGCAGCCGAAACTCCACAGGATCGATCTTCAACTGCTGGGCAAGGACATTCATGGTCGACTCGATGGCGAACGTGGCCTGCGGCGCGCCGGGGGCCCGGTACGCCCCATTGGGGGGCTTGTGCGTGAGCACCTCCAGCGCCTCGATCTCTAGATGTGGCACCTTGTAGTACCCGCCCAGCAAGATCGCGGCGATCGAGGCCGGTGCACCCGGCGAAGCCCCGGAGTCAAAGACCACCCGAGCCTGAAGCGCGGTCAGTGTCCCGTCACGACGCGCCCCGACCTTCAGCCAGATTTCGCACTCCGGCCCGGGAGTCCCTAACAGAAAATCATCGCGGCGGGTGAGCACCAGGCGGACGGGTCGGTGGCGCAGCAACGCGGCGGCGGCGGCCAGCGCTTCTAGCAGGAAGATCTTCCCGCCGAATCCCCCTCCCACCGTCATCGGCACGACACGGACCTGATGCTGGGGAAGACCCAGGGCGGCTGCCGTCTCGTTGCGGACATAAAACTGTCCTTGCGTGGCTGTGTAGATCGTCACCGCTCCCGTAGCCGGATCGGGTGAGGCGACAGTGGCGTGCGGCTCCAGATAGGATTGATGCAGCCGGCTCGTCGCATAGGTGCGTTCGGTGACGACATCCGCCTCGCGAAAACCCTGGGCGATGTCCCCGCGGGTAAAGTGATACCTATTGGCGACATTCGGAGGCAGCGTCTCGGTGACCGCCCCTGCGGTGACGGTGGCGTGTCCTGCGGCTTCGGTATTTTCTTCCGTTTCATCAGCGACGAGAGGGGCTCCCGCCCGCAGCGCCGCGGTGGGCGTCAACACCGCCGGCAGGATCGCGTACTCCACCTCCGCCCCCAGGCGGTCGGCCCCGTCGGCGGCGGCGGCTTCGGCCTCGGCCAGGACGACCGCGACGGGTTGCCCGGTATAGCGGGTCTCCTCGTCTGCCATGATCTTGTGCGTAACCCCCGCAGGCAGGTCAGAGGCTGTGAGCACTGCGACGACCCCGGGCACTTGCATCGCGACAGCGGCGGGGATGCGCACGACCCGAGCGTGCGCATGCGGGCTCAGCACAAGGCGGGCGTAGAGCATGCCGGGCAGCGAGAGATCCTCCGTGTACCGGGCAGCCCCCGTGACCTTCTCCATCCCCTCAACGCGTTTCGTGGCCTTGCCGACCACGCGCGTCGCAAGGGAACCGACAGCTGTTTCCACACTCATCGCATCACCTGGTCACCCACGTAATGGCGGCGGGGCCGCGTCCGTCCCAGTCGGGTTACGAGATCGCACTCCCGCCATACCCGATCTCATATGACTCGAACATTCGGTTATACAAATCTAGCGCAAAACGGTCCGTCATGCTGGAAATATAATCACAAACGACGCGGTGCGCGTCGGCGGATTGCAGCCGTTCTTGTGTCACCCGGGGAAGCAGGCGGGGTTCCCGGATGAACATCTCGAACAGCCCGCGCGCGACTCGCCGGGCTTTGTGCTCAATCAACAGTTTCTCTGGGTGGTGGTAGACGACGTCGCGCAGGTAAAACGCGAGCTGGCGCAGCTGGCCATCCCGCAATGCGCTCATTACAACGAGCCGCCCGTCATGGCGCATCGCGTCGTCGGCGGACCGCACGCGGCTGCCGTAAATCTCCTCATCAGACGTCGCGATGACATCTTCCACCAGCCGCCCGATCATCCACCGGATCGCCTCGCGGATGCGCACGTCCTCACGCTTGTGCGATCCGGGCGGGAGGAAACGCAGCGGCACTTCTCCGCGCTTCTCCTCCAGCGTCAGTTCCACCTGAGTCTCGGTCGCATCGCGGCGGGCGACCACGCCCTCGGCCCGTTGGGAGGCCTCCAGCCATAACTCAATCCCCTTCGCCTTCAGGTCCTCCGCATCCGCCAGCCCGATCCGCAGCGCGTCGTCCAGGTCGTGCGTGCTATAGGCGATCATGTCGGCGAGATCCACGACTTGCCCCTCCACGGACGCGTGCGGGACATTTGCAAACTCCGCGGGCACCTGGGGCGCATCGTAGAGCGTGGCGTGGGTCGCAATCCCTTGCCGCACGTGCCAGGAGAGGTTCAGCCCCGGGAACATGGCATAGCCGATCTCCAACTCGTCGACCACCCGCAGCGACTGCACGTTGTGTTCAAACCCGCCGTGGCTCTCCATGAGCAGGTGCAACTCAGCTTCCCCCGCATGGCCAAAGGGGGGATGGCCGAGATCGTGCGCCAGGGCAATCGCTTCCACCAGATCGACGTTGAGGCCCAGCGCAGCGGCGATGCTCCGGGCGATCTGGCTCACCTCCAGCGTGTGCGTCAGGCGCGTGCGGTAGAAGTCGCCTTGCGTCACGATAAACACCTGGGTCTTGTGCTGCAGGCGCCGGAAGGCCGCGGAGTGGAGCACGCGGTCGCGGTCGCGCTGAAACTCGGTGCGGTAAGGATCGCGCCCTTCGTGGTAACGGCGATGTGTGGTGACGCTACGCACCGCATACGGAGCCAATGCAGTTGCTTCCAGCGACTCGCGCGCGGCGCGTTCGAAACGCATGATCACCCTCGGAGATCTCGTGGGGATTTCCGTCCACTGCGCACCTTTTCCTGTGCACCCCCCTTGTGCGCTCACACCGGGAGCGCGCTATACTGAAGGCGCCCCCCGTCCAGTGCGTGGGGAATTCATGGGACGGAACCAAGTCTACACCGAGATCACCATCCGCTTGTTTGACCAGCCCAGCGAGTTTGCGCTGCGCGGGCGCTCCACCAAAGCGGTTGTCGCCGCGCTGGTGCGGGGCGCGGCCGCGCACGGTCCCTGGCTGCGTCAGGTCGCGCGCTGGGTGGAGGAACTCTCCCACGACGGCTGGCGCTACCGCGGCTACACCGGTGACACGCTCCTGTTCCGCTCCGTTAAGCCGCTCGATGAGGGTGACGCGACCGCCTATGTGCGTCGCCGGCTGGGTTCTGACGCTCTGGAGCGGGTGTCGGTGCGCGAAGCGGCCGAACCTGCCTCGCGCAATGGCCGCCCGCCCAAACTCCCGAAAGCAGACGACGAGCTCACGCGCGAACTCCGGCGCCTGATCGGCCCCGAGCAGCACCAATCCGAACTGTACCTGGGCCACCCGCCCGAGGAACTCGCGGAGCTCTTATTGGACATGAGCTTCCTCTCGCAGGAGGCGCTGGAAGACTCCGAGATTTCCGGCCTGATTGACCAGCTGCGCGAGGAACACGAGCACGACGCGCAGCACCACGATCTCCACTCGCGCTACCTCACGCTGATGGAACGCGCGGGGCCCGGCGACCCGGCGGCGGAGGAGGCGTACTGGGATCTGTTCTCCTACATGTCCCGGAAGTTATCGAAGTTGGTTCCCGCGTTACGGCAGTTTCTGGACCGGCGAGGGTTTTCCGACCTGTGCGACCACGAGGCGACGGCGTTCCTCACGGCCGCCCTGGCCGCTTCCCTCGCCTACATCGAGGAACGCGGCGAAGAGTAAGGGTCAGTCCTCCGGCCGAAATCGCCGCACAATCTCGCCCACGATCACCTGCAGCGCTGCTGCGACCGGTATCGCGAGAAGCGCGCCCGCAATCCCGACTAGCGTCCCCCCGATGAACAACGCCAGAATCGTCAGCAAGGGCGACAGGCCCACGGCTGAGCGCATCACGCGCGGGACGATAAAATTCCCCTCAGTTTGCTGGATGATGAGGTACCAGACGATGGTGAAGATCAGCTTCCAGGACGGCTGAAATAGCGCCAGGAAGATCGCGGGAATCGAGCCCAACGTCGGGCCCAGCATCGGCACCAACTCCAACACACCCGCGATGATGCCCAGGAGGTACGGATACGGCATCTGAATGGCCGCCATTCCCACCCCCGCAGCGATCCCGATGATCAAGCCCAGCAGCAACTGTCCTCGGACCCACCCGCCGAACTTCGCACCGATCTGGTCGATGATATCGGCGGCTCGCGCGCGGTCCCGCCGCGGGAACAGCGCCAGGAAGCCCTCTCGGAGGGCCGGCCCCTGCACCAGCATGTAGAACGCCATGAACAAGATCGTGATGAGGGTCGCGATCCCGCCCAGGAACCTAAACGCCACGCCGGCGGCCGGGGCGAAGTACTGGGATGCGTTAGTTAGTTCCTGGGGCAGACGCTGCATCAGCCCGGAGATATCTCCGGAGATATCCGGGAGCCACGCGTACCGCATGTGTAGGTCCCGGAGCAGCGTTTGCAGTTGGCTGATCCGTTCGGGGAGGTTCGCCATGAATTGCTGAGATTCGCGCACCAGCGGGGTGAGGACCAGCGCACCAACAACCAGCACACCCACGATGATTGCGAGGAACGTGAGGGCAATCGCCCCCGTGCGCGGGAGGCGCCAGCCCGCCCGCCTCCATCGGACCGCCTGCAGCCAGGACACGAGGGGGGCTACCCCCGCGGCCAGGATGGCCGCAATCAGCGTGATGAAAAGGATCTCTTTGATCTGAACCAGGAACCACGCGAGACCGGTGACGACGAGGACGGTAACGACAACCAGTACCGTGCGTAGGACGAGGTCAGTCCCTGGTGACATCAGGGTGTTATCATTCCGGACACCGCGGGCCCGGTCCTGCGGAACACCCACCGTGCGTGTGGAGCGGAGACGGACCGTCACTCCGAAATGGGTTCCGGGTCCCGCCCCAGGTGATCACGTGAGCCAGAACGTCCGCATCACCCACGTGCCCCCACGCGACGCCAGATGTGACTAAGTACAGTTCTCATCAGAGCGCAGCGTCGGTCGTCCAACTCGGCGCGTGCGCACTGATGGGCCGCCGTGAGGGTCACTCGGCGGGCCGTTTGGCTCCCTCAGCATGACACCAAGGATATACGTCCTCCTCGGCCATTAGGTGGAAGGCGTCGTCCCGAACAAGACGCACCGCGAACTCCTCCGTCGGACCGCTGCCCACGGCGCTGGGCGAGATCACAATGTGGTGTGGTGAGTGATGTGAACCAAACCTAGCTCACCTGAGAAAGGGGGGATTCCAATGCTGACTAAGTTAATTGCTCTGGCCGCCGCGTCCGTGCTGCTGGCGTCGTCCATCGCCGTCGCGGCACCACGCATGCCACTCACGAGTGACGACCAGGTAGACACTCAGGGACAAGCACCGGTGTACGTGCCGAATCCTGAGGATAACCATCGCTTCGATCATCAGAACTAGTCAGGGTCGTGCACTTCGCACCGTAC
>MNEU01000055.1:0-33361 GCA_001917855.1 Armatimonadetes bacterium 13_1_40CM_64_14
AACCCGGAGTTCGCCGTCAACGGACCCACCAGCATGTCGACGCGGTCCTGCTCGACGAGTTTGCGGGCCTTCGTCAGCGTGTTCGCCGGAACGCCGGCGTCATCTTCGGAGACCACCTCGACCTTGCGGCCCCCGGCCGTATAGTTCCGCTCCTCCCAAAACATGAGAAACCCGTTCAACATATCGCGACCATTGGCCGCGAAGACTCCCGTCTGCGGGGCGATGAAACCGATGCGGATCGGCCCCATCCCTTGCGAGTGCGCGGGACCCCCGGCGCTCACGAAACCAAGGAGCGCGAGTGCAGCTAAGACCCCCAGGCTACCGCGATATCCCCGTCGCATCGTCTCTACGCCTCCTCTGTGTTTCGTCTCCCCAACTCTCCGGTCTCATGTTCTCTCTCCCGCACCCGCCACTGGGTTGGCTTGGACGTCTGCGGATGGGAGACCAGGAGACACCACCCGCCCCAGCCGCCTCCGTGTCAGGAGCGCCTGGAGGGCGCCCAGCACGCCTTGCGGCGCATAGAGGACAGTGAAGATGAAGATCCCGCCGAGAATCAGCATCCACCGCTGCGTATACGCACTCACTAAGTTGCGGAGAAACACCACCAACCCCGCCCCTACCAGCGGTCCGAACAGCGTGCCCGCACCGCCAAGGATGACCATCAACACCTCTTCGGCCGAGGCGGCCAGGTGCAGATCGGGCGGACTCACAAACCCGTTGTAGGCGGCGTACAACACCCCCGCGACGCCTCCGGCGGTGCCAGCAATGACAAACGCGACGTACTTGTGTAGCCACGTGTTGTACCCCAACACGCGCATGCGCGACTCACTTTCGCGGATCCCCCGCAGCGTGAGGCCGAACGGGGAGTGCACGAGGCGGTAGAGCCCCCCCACCGTGGCAGCGACCACCGTCAGCACCACGTAGTACAGCGCCACCGCATCGCGAAGCGGCCATCCGAATCCCAGATCCAGCGGCGGGATGCCGGGCAAGCCGTTGTCTCCGCCGGTGAGGGACACTAGACGGTAGGCCAAACCCCACAGCCCCATGCCGAGTGCGAGGGTGATAATGATGAAGTACACTTGCGTCGCGCGCGTCGCGAGCAATCCGAATAAGACGGCGAGTACACCCGCCGCCAGGATTCCGACCCCCATCGCAGGCAGCATTGGCATGTGAAACCGCAGGGTCAGCACCCCCACGGCATAGGCGCCCATCCCGAAATACGCGGCGTGCCCGAAAGACGTGAGCCCGGTGTAGCCGAGGAGGAGGTCCAAACTGATCGCCGCCAGACCGTAGAGCAGCGTCAAAATGAGCAGGTGTGTGAAGTACACCGGCACGACGCGAGGGAGGACAACAAGGGCCACGAGCCCCGCGACCAGCCACGCCATGCGTCCGCGCGAGGCCATCGACTGGTGTTAGGCCCTGCCGAATAGTCCGGTGGGCCGGACCGCCAAGATGATGGCCATCGGCACAAAGAGGGTGAAGTAGGACAACTCGGGGAACAGCGCTTTGCCAAAATTATCGAGGATGCCGACCAGTGCGCTGCCCACCACCGCACCCTTCAGGCTGCCCAACCCGCCGATGATGACCACGGCAAACGCGAGCGGTAGCACATCGCTATCCGCCCCGGGATAGGCTCCGAGAAACGGAGCCCCCATCACGCCTCCGATTCCCGCTAAGGCAGCCCCGAGCGCGAACATGCCCGTGAGCAGGGGACCGACATCGATCCCCAGCCCCCGGGCCATCTCCTGATCGTCCACCGCGGCGCGCAGGGTGGCGCCGATGCGTGTTTTTTCTAAGACGAGCCACAACAAAAGTGCAACCGCGGCGCCGACCACGATCATGACGGCGCGGTAGGCAGGAAAGAAGACCGGTCCGATGGGCACGGAGCGAGCCAGGAGGGAGGGGGTCGGCAGCCGCTGCGGATCGCCGCCCCACACGAGGAGCGCCACGTCCGCGAAGACAAACGAGAAGCCCATCGTCAGCAAGACCTGAGCGAGCGTCTGCCGGTAGAAGCGGGCCAGAAATACTCGTTGCATGACGAACCCGACGCCCCCGACGCCGGCGGCGGCAGCCACGAGCGCCAGGATGAAACTGTGCGTGGCCTTGACCACCGAGAGGGCGATATACGCCCCGAGCAAGTAGTACGAGCCGTGCGCGATGTTGACGATCCGCATCAACCCGAAGATCAAAGAGAGACCACTCGCGAGCAAAAAGAGGAGCGCACCGAACGACAGGCCGTTCAACGTCTGGGCCAGCCAGAATTCCATCCGCCTCTCCCCTCAGATCTTGTGCCCGTGCCCCTCCACGACGTTCTTACAACTCAGCACCTCAGCCGCCTCCAGCGCGGTCACCTGGTGCAGGACGTTCGACGGCGCCAGGAAACCCTCGCCCGGTCCGAGATCGCGAGTCTGGCCGTCCATCGTCACGCGTAGGCGGCCAGTGACCACGAGCATCACCTGCTCTTGGGGATGGGCGTGGGGCACCGCACCCTCGCCGGCCCCAAAGCGTAACCGCCCGACCTCGATCTGCTGACCGGTGACCAACGGGCCAAACGCCTTCGAGTACTTGGGCGTTACATATTCCCCTTGGAGGCGGTCCAGATTAAAGAACGGCATCGTCTCCCTCCATGGCCAACCCCGCTCTACCGGAGCTTCAGCTCCAACAGTGGGGACGGCTTTAGATCGGCGAACCAGGACGGGTTATCGCGGATCACCTGGTTTAGCTGGCGGGTGTCCACCCACCCTTGCATGGGCACAGGACCTTGGAGCCGTTTGAAGCGGCTCAGGAAGCGGTATGACTGGTCCCACGCGATGCGAGTGTAGTCTGTAATCCGGACATCGAAGGGGACATTCTTCAATCCCGCCTCGAGCAACGGGACACCCAAGGTGGGCAGCCAGGTGCTCACGGCGAGTGCGGCCTCATGTGGGTTCTGGCGCGTCCACCACGCAGACTCGGCCATCCCTTCGATGACGCGCCTCGTGAGGTCCGGTCGGTCGCGATACGTGCTCTTCTTGGCGAGGCCGAAGATGACGTAGTTGAAGTACCCCCCACCGCGGGCGACTTCCACAGTCCCGGGGACTTCCTGCAGGGCCTGAGTGTTCCAGGGCTCCCATGCGGAGATGGCATCAACCTGCTTCGCGCGCAACGCCTGAGCGGAGTTGGCCGGGACCACCTGCACCATCTTCACGTCCTCTTCGGATAGCTGCGCTTTCTCCATGACCGCGCGCAGGTACAACTCGGCGGTTCCCCCGAGCGAGAGCCCCACGGTCTTCCCCTTGAGGTCTGCTGGTTTCTGAATGCCGCTCCCGGGGGCGGCTGTGATGGCTAGCGGCCGGTCGTTATCGCGGGAGGCGCCATCCCCCATGATCACGATATAGGCCACATGCTCTAGACCAGCCTGGATCTCCGTCTGGAAGTTGTTCATCGCGGAGGTCCCGATCCCGATGTCTCCGGCGGCGAGGGCCTTCGCCACTTCCTGACCACTGCGGAACAGCTTCAGGTCCGCGTTCAGCCCGTGCTTGGCGAAGAAGCCTCGACTCACCCCGATCATGGACAGGGCGGAGAGCAGGTTGTCCACGGCGCCGAGCGTGACACGCTCGGGCGGCGCCTGAGCCCAGACCGCACTCGCTCCCACGGCCCCCGTCACGACCAGGATGCCCACCAGGACCCCGTGCACCACCGCGGCATGCGTCCATCTCACGGCCGTTCCTCCTCCAGTGTGGTGATGTTCGAGACCCAGTACACGCGCGCGATTCGACGCACGTCCTCAGACGTCACATCGCGGAGATGCACGAGGTCGCCGGTGACGCGTTCCACTGTCCCCCAGCGTTGGAGGTAGCGGATGTGGAACTCCTCGGCAGGGGTGGCGAGGCGCACCTGAATCCGCTGCACTGCGCCCGGGATCTGTGCTCGCGCAAGATCGGCACCGAGTTTGCTCGGCGCGGTGATCACGCCCGCGGCCTGCACGCCGACTGCCGATGCCACCGTTAACAGCAGGGCCCACACGGTGCGGTGACGCAGCCACTGCCGCAGCCGCATCGCGGTGCTCGACGCCGGAGTGAGAGGACGCTCCGCGCTTTCTGAGGCGGCGACCTCCGTGCGGATGAGCTCAAAGATCTGCTGTTTGATCGCCTCCATCTCCGGACGCTGCGACATGCCGCTGTAGGTTCGCTCACCCCGCGGCACCGGAATCGCAAACTCCGCCTTCACGCTCCCCGGCCGCGAGGTGAGAACTACCACCCGGTCCCCGAGGAAGACCGCCTCTTCCACGTTATGGGTGACAAAGAGCGTCGTGCTCTTCGTGTGCTCCGTGATCCGGATGAGTTCTTCGGCAAGCGTAATCCGGGTTTGAGCATCGAGCGCGGCAAAGGGTTCGTCCATGAGCGCGACTTTAGGATTCACCGCTAACGTGCGGGCCACGGCCACGCGCTGGCGCATGCCGCCGGACAGCTCATGAGGGTAGCGGTCCTCAAATCCTTGCAGCCCGCACAGTTTCACGAAGCCGCGTACGATCGCCTCCTGCGACTCCGCAGCCGTCCCCTGGATCTCCAGGCCGTGCTGGATGTTCTGGCGCACGGTCCGCCACGGAAGAATCGCCCCTTCCTGAAACACCATCCCGCGGTCGGCCCCCGGCGCGCGAACCGGCTGCCCGTCGACCCTGATCTCCCCGTGGGTGGCCGACAAGAGTCCTGCGACCAACAGCAGCAGCGTCGATTTCCCACAGCCGCTTGGCCCCACCACCGTGACAAACTCGCCATCATGCACCGTCAAGCTCACGCCCGATAACGCGCGCACGCCTAGGGCTTGCGAGCTGAAGTACTCGTGCGTGACATTGGTGATCTCAATGTCGGCCATCCTAGCCCCCTACCGATGCACGACGCCCCACCGCTCCACCGTCCACCGCTCTAGAGGCGTAAAGAGCAACCGATCCAGAGTCACGCTTATGAACCCCAACAAGAGAATGCCAGCCCAGACTATGTCGAAACGAAAGTCGTAGCTGCTGCGGTACACCAAGTAGCCCAACCCCGAGGCGGCGGCGACCATCTCCGCCGCCACGAGGGCCCGCCACCCAAACCCTAGCGCCAGCCGCAACCCGGTCAGAATCGTCGGAAACGCGCCGGGGAGCAACACATCGCGGACGATCCTCCACCGGCTCGCCCCCAAGACCGCGAGCCCGTTCGCGTAGATGTCCGGCACGCTTTGCACCCCCGTCAGGGTGTTTACTGCCACCACGAAGAACACGCCGTTGGCGGTCACGAAGGCCACCGTCGGCGTGCCCGCGCCGAACCACATCATGGCCAGCGGCAGCCACGCGATTCCCGCGATCGCATTGAAAAAACCCAGTAGAGGGCGCATGAAGCGACCCAAGCCGGAGACCAATCCCAATGCCAGCCCTACCGCAATCCCCAACCCTGCGGCAAGGGGGTAGTACACGGCGAATCCCAGCAAGCTCTCTCGAACATCCCGCAAACGCCCGCCGGTCGTGAGGATCTCCGCGACTCCCTTCGCCACGACAATGGGGGTGGGCAGAAATGCCCGCGGGACGACGTTTAGCCCGATGATGATCCACCACGCGGCGAGGACGATCCCCAGCGCGGCGAACGGACCCGCCAGACCCATGCCCGAGGCTGCGGGCAGCCGAGCGATACTTACGGGCGCACGGTCCCCCATCGTCGAACCGTCCTCTCTTCCAGCGGCTCCATTAGGAAGAAATCGACCGCAGCGGCCAGCGTGCCAATCACTGCCATCCCGGCCACCATCCGGGGCGTGAACCCTACACTCTGCGCGCGAAAGAGCAGGTGGCCCAATCCACCTTGCGCCACGAGCATTTCCGCGGCGATGAGCGCGCGCCAGCCGTAGGCGAACCCCAACCGCATCCCCGCGGCGATGCTAGGCAACGCTCCGGGCACTAGCACGTCGCGGATGACGTGGAACCCCGTCCCGCCGAGCGTGCGGATCGCGCTGCGCAAGACGCGCGGGACGGTCTGCACCCCGACCAGGGTGTTGAACAGGACGGGGAAGAAAAAGCCATACGCAGCCGTGGCGATAATGCTGGTCTCGTTAAAGCCGAGCGTCACGAGGAACACAGGCAGCCAGGCAATCGCGGGGATCGCGGTCAGATACCGGAACACGGGCATCAACGTGGCAGCGGCGGGGCGCACCAACCCCACCAGCAGTCCGGCCATCACCCCCAGCGGGATGACGGCGGCGGCCGTGAGCAAAAGACGCGCCAGGGAGCGTTGCACGTAGTCGGGCAAGACACCGCTGCGCAGTGTGAAGACAACCTCCTCGGCCACGCGCAGCGGAGAGGGCAGCACGGCCGGAGAGGGGTGGATCAGCGCAACGACGAGGGCCCAAACGGCCACGAGCGCCGCGAACGGGCCCACGTTGTAGAACAGCGCGGACAGAAGCGGGCGAGGCCGCCAGGCCAGCACGGCGGGGCCGGATCGGGTCTGAGGGACCCCGAGTGCACCGGGGATTTGTGGTTGCTGCGCCCTCATCTTGGAGGCCGTGCGCACCGTCTCACACTCCCCAGTACTCCGGGTGCTCGCAGAGCGTGAAGCGTTCGGTGCCCTGATCAGTCACGCAGATGTTCTCTTCCAACCGCACCGTCTGCTCCAACCCGGGGAAGCCGCTGAAGGTCTCGATGGCAAAGTACATGTTTTGTTTAATCGGCGCGGGATGCTTGAGGGAGTACGCGCGGGACACCCACATGCCTTCGTACAGCGACAGCCCGATGCTGTGGGCGAACTGCTGGAGGCTGACGCTGCCATAGCGGTCATCGTCGTACTCGGGGAATTTCGCGGCGATATCCGCCGTGGTGCCTCCGGGCCGCACCGCGGCGATCCCCGCATAGAGCGAGTCGTAGCAGCGCTTATAGAGGTCTTTCTCTTTGGTCGTGGGCTTCGCCGCAACTTTCCAGCACCGCACAAAGTCGATGAAGTACCCGCCGGGGCCGATGGCGTTGATGTCCACGATCATGAGGTCGCCTTGGCGGATGACCTTGTCCGTGTGCCACCGGCGATAAGGACTGGTGTTGCCTCCGCTCGCGACGATGATGTCGTAGACAAAGTCAAACCCGCTGCGGTAGAGGTACTCGTTGACTTTGGCGCAGACCTCGGCCTCGCGCACGCCAGGCTTGGCCCACTCGTGCATCGCCATCCACATTGCCGCGTCCCCGTGGGCGGCGGAGATTTTGAGGCACTCCAGTTCGTCAGGGGTCTTGAGGACGCGAGCCGTCGACATCGCCGGCCAGGCGTTCACAATGTTGAGTCCCAGCCCTGTCAGAGCCTGGTATGCCGTCATGTCCATGATGTCGATCCCGATACGTCCCTTGTGCACCCCGTTTTCCTTCAGCACGTCGGCGACGCTCTGGGCCATGCGCTGGGCCATTTCCGGCTCGGCGCCTTCGGCCCACTTCCAGGTGATCGCCGGCCGGACTTCGGCTTCCAGCCAGGGGGCGTCGATCTGGGCGCAGACCATGTCCGAGCCCACGGTCTCAAAGAGCACCGGCTGCCCCCCGCGGGGCAGCACGCAGTACCGGATGAAGATGTTGTTCTTCCAGTTTCCCTGAAAGACGCCGGTCACATAGCGGACATTCTCGCCGACAAATAGCACCAGGCCGTCGAGGTTCTGGTGCTCCATCTGCTCTCGGGCGCGTGCCAGCCGATCCTGCCGCAGCCGCGCAAAATCGACCCGCCCTTGCCAGTCGGTGGCCGTGGTACTGAACACCCGGCGGGGCTGGTACTCGTGCTGCCCTCCCAAGAACTCGTGATATCCCATGCTAGCCCTCCCGTGTCGCATGCGTGACTTCCCAGTGCAAGAGTTTGCGCGCGGATTCTCCCAACAGGGCCGCCGCCGCCGGCGGCGCCAGACCCAGTCGGCGGATCCGCGCCAAGGGCTCAGGGTCCGCCATGTCATAGGGTGTGTCCGTGCCTAACACGATCTGCTGCGGTCCCACCAGGTCAAGCAACAACCGCAGCGCCAGATCATGGTGGGTTACCGTGTCGAAGTAAAAGCGCTTTATGTAGGTGCTGGGAGGGGCGGCGATCGCGTCCCGCACCTCCGCGCGCTGCCGGTAGGCGTGATCCAGCCTACCCGCCAGCACGGGCAAGACACCGCCCCCGTGGGCCAGGACAATCCGCAAGGACGGATGACGATCGAGGGTGCCTGAAAAAATCAGGCGCGTCGCGAGCACGGCCGTTTCCACAGGAAACCCGACAGTGTTGAACAAATGCCAGCGATCCATCACCTCGCGGCCGATGTGGTTCTGCGGATGGATGAACACCGGAGTGCTCCGCGAGGCCGCTGCCTCCCACAGGGGGGCGAACTGCGGAGCATCGAGATAGCGTCCGCCCACCGCGGTCGCCACGTAGATCCCCCGCATGCCCAGGTCTACGGCGCGATCCATCTCTCGCAGCGCCGCATCTATGTCCTGAAGGGGCAACGTGGCTAGCCCGACAAACTGATCCGGGAAGCTCGCCTGAATCTCGAGGATCCCGTCGTTGAACGCGCGGGCCAGCTGGACGCCCAGCTCGGCCGGAGCCCAGTGCACCATCGGGGGCGACAACGAGAGGGCCTGCGCCGCGATCCCCAATTCCTGAAGGCGGGCCCGCCGAGAGGCGACGGTCGTGAACTGCGGCGTCAATGGCACTGGGGGATGCCCAGGCAGAGTCAGCCACTCCACGCCGTCCCGGCGATCCACGGAGGCCCCGGCGGGTGCGCCGTGGGAGCGGATCAACCGGACGAACTCGTCTGGGAAGAAATGGCTGTGGACGTCGACAGCATCCATCGGCATCCTACGTGCCGCGTGCTGGGGAAGGCGTCGCGGTCCGTCCCAGCACCCCCTCCACCACCGTACGAAACTCATCGGTTGTCAGCAGGCTCTTGGTGGCGAGCGAGCGTTCTTTCACTCGCACCAGGATCTCATCGACCCGCGGATCGGTGGGCCCGACCGTGTACCCCAGGTGGCTCAGGAAGTAGAGAATGGAATCGCGACCGCTGCCCTTCCCTAAGACGATCTCGGCAGGGGCCTGGCCCACCAGACTCCAGTGGAACGGGAAGAGCTCGACCGGCCGTTTGTCCTTGAGGCGCGCCAGCCACGTCGCAATGATGCCCGACTCGATCTTGTACAGCATCTCGCCCACGATCGGCCGATTGGGTGGCAACGTAACACCCGCGAGTTTCTGCACGAGGCGCGACAGCTCCGTGAACGTCTGGGGGCGCAGGCCGGTATCGATCCCATAGAGGGTAAGGAGGGCTAGCGCCAGGTCTTCCAGCGCGCAGTTGCCGGCTCGCTCGCCGAGAGAGGACACGGTGACGTGCGCGACTTCCACGCCCAAGGTGAGCGCCATCAGCGTGTTGGCTACGGCCATGCCGAAGTCATCGTGGAAGTGGGCCTCCAGCGGTTTGCGGACGCGCGCTTGCACCTGTTTGGTGAAGTAGGAAATAGCGTGCGGGGAGGATCCGCCAAACGTGTCGACCAACACCAGGGCATCCATGTGGCCGTGGGTGGCGACGTGGTCGATGAGGTTCAGGAACCAGCCCAGCTCGGCGCGCGTCGCGTCGATGGGGAAGAAGACCACATAGAGACCCTGCTTGTGGGCGTACTGCGTTGCCTCCACTGAGAGGTCAATTGCCTTCTGCAGGGGCCACTCGTACCCCAGCTCGATGATGTGCTCGCTACTGGGGATCTCGACGACGACCCCCTCGACGCCGCAGTCCACCGCGCGCTGGATGTCGGCGACCATGCAGCGGGAAAAGGCGAAGATCTTCGGGCCGAGCTTGCGCTTCACGATCTCCTTGATCGCGGCCTCATCAGCCTTGGACACGGTGGGCATCCCTGCTTCGATGCGGTGCACGCCGGCTTCGGCGAGCTTTTCCGCGATCCGAATCTTGTCGTCCTTGGTAAACACTACTCCGGTCTGCTGCTCGCCATCGCGCAGGGTGATGTCATGAAAGGTAATCTTCTTGGCAAACTTGAGCTGCGCGCGGACCTCCTCATTAAAGTTGTGGGGACTCGTAAACCAGCGGTCGGTCATCCACGGCGTCTTCATTCATCGACCTCCTTGTGAAATAGGCACTGAGGGGAGCGGGACCGCGTAGTGTGGGGCGTGGCCGGTAAGCACCCGCGCCACCTCCTCGGCGGCCTTGCGCTGCAGTTCTTGCATGGACTCCTGCGAGTAGAAGGCGACATGGGGCGTCAGGAGAACCTGGGGCAGGGTCATGAGCGGATGCGTCGGCGGAAGGGGCTCGGTCTCCACGACATCTAACGCCGCCCCCGCGATCCACCCCGCCTGGAGAACCCTGACCAGCGCGGCCTCTCTGACCACCGGCCCCCGCGCCGTATTGATGAGGAAGGCGGTGGGTTTCATCTGACGCAGCTCCGCTTCCCCGATCAGCCCGCGAGTCTGTGCGGTGAGGGGAGCGTGCACCGAGACGAAGTCTGCTTGGGCCCACAGCGTGGAAAGGTCGACCTTCTTTGCCCCGTGCGCGGCACAGGTGGCCGCGTCAACGAAGGGATCAAAAGTGACGGAGACCAGCCCTACCCCTGCGGCTTTGGCCGCGACCCTCCGCGGAATTTTCCCGAATCCAACCAGCCCCAGTACCTGTCCTTGGAGCCGTCGGATCGGCAGCGCGTCTCTAGAGTCCCACCGACCTGTGTGCACGAGACGGTCTAAGTGGACGACCCGCCGTGCGCAGGCCAATATCAGCGCCAGGGCGTGGTCGCTGACTTCCTCGATGCAGTAGTCGGGGACGTTGGTCACGACGATGCCGCGGGCCGCGGCCGCCTGGAGATCCACGTTGTCGACGCCGATTCCATACCGGGCGATCACACGGCACCGCGACGCGCGTTCGATCACGCGCTGCGTCACCGGCGCATAGCACACCAACAGTCCGTCGGCATCCTCCACCGCCTCCAGGAGCTCTTCCTCACGCGTGGCTTGCAGCGCTATGAGGTGCGCGCCCACGGCGCCCAACACGGACCGTTCAATGTCGAGTGACGGGAACACGGAGTCGGTAACCACCACCGTCAATTGGTTCATCCACCTGTCACCCGACTGACATGGGGCGGAAGGACCGGGGGGGACATCTGGAGCAGGTGGACAAATTCGTCCGCGGAGAGGACCCACCCTAGGGCGCGACTGATATTTTCCAACCCAAATGCGTGCAAGTCGTCGCCATACATGCTCGCGACGGCATCGCCGATGACGATGACTTGGAGGTCACGGTTGAAAGCATCGAAGGCCGTGTTGAGCACGCAGGTGTTGGTGTTGATGCCTGCGAGCGCCATGGTCGCGATCCCCCGCGAGCGCAGTACGACCTCCAGCTCCGTGCCGTAGAAAGCTGAGAGACGTTTCTTGGACCGGATGACCACGTCGGAGCGATCGGGACCCAGTTCCGGTAGGATCTCGGTTTGGACTGAGCCCTCCAGATTGTGGCCAGAGATCGTGCTTGGCCGGTCGGGTGTCAGCGTCTGCTTCGCCGCCTCCACCGCCCGCCAGAACGGGTTGCCCATGCTGTCCACACCAGGGTAGGGAAACCTGCCGTGGGTCAAGACGACATGGATGACGGGAACGTGTGCGGAGCGCGCCCCGGTGACGAGGTGCGCCAGGCGCTCGCGCACCCGTCGTGCCTGGTCCGGGGGAACCGGCATGGTTGCCACTTGGGGATCGAGATGACCGCGGTGGGCATCAACGAGGACCACAGCCGTGCGCCCCGGATCGATCGTCAGCTGCGCCCGCAAGGAGGCGATCATCTGTGAGCGGTCCACGCGTGGTGCGTCCGTCATCCCCGTGCCTCCGCCAGCCTACTTCTTCACGGGAGCCTGGGCGGACCAGCCCTTGCTCCCCTTCCCCTCCACCAGATCTTTGCTGCTAATGAACTGAGTGTCCTCGAGGGCGTGGATCTCGTGGACGGTGTCCGGCGGAATATGGATAACGCCACCGGCACTGACATCCTGGGCCTGCTGTCCTATGCGAGCGCGTATGCGGCCGCGGAGGACGTAGACGATCTGCTCGTTGGGGTGGCGGTGTGGCGCGGCGCCGGTGCCGGCGGGCATGCGGTACAGGCCTACCTCGATTTTCGTGCCGGTCACCGTTCCCCCGGCGGCCGTGGAGTAATGGGGCGAGATCGTTTCGCTGGGCAGTTCGTCAAACCGATAGAACGGCACGGCTATGCGCGGCTGGGAGCCTGCCAGGGTCGTTCCACGAACGTCGTGCCCGCGTCATCTTTGCTGGGACAGTTGCCGTAGGTGAACACCAGCTCCGCTGGCTCGGTCCCGCTGAGATTTTGGATGCCGTGAATCATCCCCGGCGGCACAAACACGAACTGATTCTCGTCGACGACGTACTCCCTGCGCTCCTCACCGATGTAGGCCTTGATCCGTCCCTTGCGCACGAAGAAGGCCGCCTCACAGGTGTGGTGGTGGGCGGGATTGCGCCCGCCGGGGGGGATGATCGTGCGCCCCATCGTGACCGTCCGCGACCCGACGCTGTTCTTATCCACCCCGAAGGCGATCACGAGCGGGGGCTCGTAGGTCACGTCCTTGGCGATCTTCTCGGAATCGACAATCGCGAATTTGGCCATCAGCTCTTCCTCCTCTTCACACTCGCGTCCCTGCGCCTGACCCCACCCGCACTTCCTAACCCCGTGCCGCTCGCCGGACTCAGCGGGACCGGGCGAGCCCAGAACGCTCAGTGCGCGCGTCGCGCTCTTGCGACAGATATGTGACAAGTCCACGACAGGCCACATCCAGATGGCGTTCCAGGGCGGCTAGGGCCGCGGGGACATCGTGGCGTCTCACCGCGTCTAAGATCATTCGGTGTTCTTCCTGCGACCGTGGTTTGTGGTGGAGTAACGAGATGTAAATGCGCAGGTACCGGCCGACATTCGCCCGCAGGTTCTTGATCAGGGCCAGCAGCCGCGGCCGATTGGCGAGCACGTACAGTCCAGCGTGGAATTCGTCGTTGAGGTGGCCCCACCGTCCGAGATCGGTTTCTCGGTCGATGGCATCGAGGATCTCTTCGGCTCGACGGACATCCGCATCCGTCACGTGCGGGAGGGCGAGACGCAAAGCCGTGCACTCGAGCGGGATGCGCATCTCGTAGATCTCTTGCACCTCGTCGGCCGACAGGGAGGACACCAACACGCCGCGCCGGGGGAGGAATTTCACGAGACCCTCGGCTTCGAGCTGCCGAAGACCTTCGCGGACGGGGATCCGACTTACGCCCAACTGGGCGGCGACCTCATCCTGCCGCAGTTGCTCTCCACCCTTCAGCAACCCGCGCAGGATCGCTTCGCGCACCACCTCGGCCACGAGCTCCGGGGTACTCCGGTACCGCTCCGTCATGAGGGGAGCGACGCTGGTGAGGTTCACGGCGGATACTCGTATACGATATGTAAATATACGGTTCCTCCTCCCAAACGTGCTAGAGTTGAACCTGATCCTAGATAGCCTCAGGTGAACTCGACGAATGGCAAAGGAACTAGAGCGCCCTAATCCCGATGCGCTGCTGACGCAGGCGAAGCAAGAAGAGAGTCGCGTCGGCAAGCTCAAGATTTTCTTGGGGTACGCTGCAGGGGTCGGCAAGACCTACGCGATGCTGGAGGCTGCCTGCCAACGGCAGGCCGAAGGCATCAATGTGGTCGCGGCGTTGGTAGAGACGCACCACCGCAAAGAGACCGAGGCTCTGCTGGAAGGCCTGCCCGCGATCCCCCGCCGCAAGTTCGAGCACCGCGGGGTTGTACTCGAAGAACTGGACCTCGACGCGGTCCTGGCGCGGCGGCCCCAGCTCGCGCTCGTTGATGAACTCGCCCACACCAACGCACCCGGAAGCCGCCATGCCCGCCGGTATCAGGACATCGAGGAACTGCTCGCCGCCGGTATTGACGTCTACACCACGCTGAACATCCAATCCGTCGAGAGTCTCAGCGACGTGGTCTCACAAATCACGGGCGTCGTGATTCGGGAGACTGTGCCGGATCAGGTATTAGAGAGAGCCGATGAGGTCATTCTCATCGACTTCCCTCCTGATGAGCTGATCAAGCGGTTGCACGAGGGCAAAGTTTACGTCCCCGAGCAGGCGGGAACCGCCGTTCAGAAATTCTTCCGTCCCGGCAATCTCACGGCGCTCCGCGAGTTGGCTCTCCGCCATCTGGCGCGTAAGGTCGACCGCCAGATGCGCACGTACATGGGGGCGCACGGGATTCCCGGACCCTGGCCCGCCGGCGAATGCGTGCTGGTCTGCCTGGGGCCGGGGCCGATTGCCGAGCGCCTCGTGCGCGTAGGCCGGCGCCTTGCCGACACCTTGGATGCCGAGTGGATCGTCGTGTTCGTGGAGACGCCCGAGTACCGCCGACTACCCGACGCGGAGAAAGATCGCATCGCGCGCGCTCAGCGGCTGGCAGAAGAACTGGGGGCCCGCACCGAGACCATCACCGGAATCAGCCCGCCACAAGAGATTGTACGGTACGCGCTCACCCACAATGTGACGAAGGTCGTCGCCGGCGTCTCTCGGCGACCGTTCCTGGAACGCCTGATCCGCGGGTCTCTCGTGGATTGGATCGTCCGGCATACAGAGAACATCGACGTCTACGTGATCAGCAGCCCGTCCGGTCGGGGCGCGACCCCAACCACTGTGCGCCCGCGCCGACCGGCGGCCCTGTGGCCTTATGCGTATGCGCTGGCTATCGCGGCCGCCGTGGGGCTATCCGGCAGCGTCTTCCCGAGCCGACTTGAACCGGTTAATCTGACCACGCTGAACTTGCTCGTCGTCGTCATCGTCGCGTATTACTGGGGGCGCGGCCCCGCTATCCTGGCCGCGTGGCTTGGTGCGGCAACCTTCTACCTTGCCGTGGCCCCCCGCCTGACCATGCGGGGGGTTGTTAGTCCCCAGTTCCTCCTGACGCTGACGGGCCTGCTCGTGGTCGGGCTGGTTATTGGCACCCTGACCAGTCGGATCCGAGAGCAGGCCCAGGCAGCACGAGCTCGGGAAGCCTCCACAGCGGCACTGTACGCGCTGAGTCGTGACCTCGCGGCCGCCGAGAACATGGAGGAGATTCTCAACGCCGTGACCCGGCACATCTCAAGCGTTTTCAGCCGCCAAGTCGCGATTTTTCTCCCTGCCGAAGGGAAACTCGATATGGCTGTCCAAAGTGGGGACTTCCCCTTCACCGACAATGAGCGCGCGGTCGCGTCTTGGGTGTTCGCGCACGGCGAGCCGGCAGGGCGAGGGACCGAAACGCTGCCCGCAGCCACAGCACGGTACTTGCCTTTAAAAACGGCCCAGGGCATTCGCGGAGTCCTGGGCGTTCTCCCGGCGGCAGAGGCGTTACCGGCGTTGGGACCGGAGCAGCGGCACCTGATGGAAGCCTTCGCCAGCCAGGCGGCTGTCGCGATCGAACGCGCGCAGCTCGCTGCAGAAGCTCGACGGACCCACGTGCTGCAGGAGACGGAGCGCCTCCAGTCGGCTTTGCTGAACTCCATCTCCCACGACCTGCGGACGCCGCTCGCCGCGGTCACCGGTGCCCTGAGCACGCTGGTCGAGAACGGAAACGTCCTCGACGAGGCCACACGGCGCGAACTGGTCGAAACGGCGCGGGACGCGGCTCAGCGCCTCAACCGCCTCGTGGGCGATCTCCTGGATATGACGCGCCTGCAAGGAGGCGCGCTGCGGCTCCGCCGGGCGCCGGCCGACATCCAGGATCTCATCGGAACCTCGCTGTCGCAGC
Source organism: Armatimonadetes bacterium 13_1_40CM_64_14 (assembly GCA_001917855.1). Lineage (GTDB taxonomy): Bacteria > Sysuimicrobiota > Sysuimicrobiia > Sysuimicrobiales > Kaftiobacteriaceae > 13-1-40CM-64-14. Next base: position 15,733 of record MNEU01000055.1, read on the forward strand.
TCGGGGATACCGTGACCGGACGGAAGATTGAGGTCGACGTGGCTCCGAACATTCCGCTGGTCTCCGTGGACTTCGCGCTGATCACCCGGGTCCTCGCCAACATCGTGGAGAATGCCATCAAGTACTCGCCGCCTGAGACGCCAATTACAATCCAGGCACGCGCGGTCGGGCGGAATCTGGAAATCATGGTCGCGGATCGCGGCCCGGGCGTCCCCGAATCCGATCTGGTCCAGATGAGCGGAAAATTACAGCGCGGTCGCCCCGGGGCAAACAATGGCACAGGATTGGGGTTAGCGATCTGCAGAGGCTTCGTCGAAGCCCACGGGGGACATATCACTGTGGAAAACCGCCCGGGGGGCGGCCTGAACGTCTTCTTTACGCTCCCGCTCGACGGGGGCCCGCCAGAGGAGGCCGCGCACATCCCCGATGAACGAGCAAAGTCTGAGGGTCTTAGTCGTCGATAATGCGCGGGCGATCCGTCGCTTTCTACGCGGCCCTCACCTCAAAGGGTCACGCAGTCATCGAAGCGGAAACCGCGCAGGCCGGGATCTCCGCGGTCACGACCGAACGCCTCGGCTGATCGAAACCTAACCCATCGACCGAGCACGTCGAGACCCCGCGTCGTCACATGCGCCTGCGTTGGACCCGGGAGGCCCATGACGATCCTCCTACGCCCCGGGGTACCCCCGACGCAGTGTGCGTCTGCCGGTCCTCCTCGTCCTCAAGGATCGGATGCGACCGCCGCTCGAACGCGACCAAGGAGGTCCTCGCCCGCCGCAATGAGCGCGTGGGCCTCCCCCTCGGAGATCGGGTCATCTCCAAACGCTGCAGCGTGGAGGGCGGCCTTCATGCGGGCTGCCAGCCGATTGCGTTCTGCTGTCCAGCCTTGGAGCCGCTGTGTCAAGCCCTTATCCGAAGACCGCGGCGTGGAGGTCGATTCCCTCAATAACCTGTGCAGGATTGCACGGCCGCCTTCAGAGGTACGGACTCGCGGCGCCGGAAGTGGCAGGCGCAATACCAATTTGCTCCGCGGGGTCCCATAGGTCGCTTCAGCGCAGACACGAGAGCAGAACGGATCGTTGTGCTTGCGAGCGGTCGGCGGAATGCGACTGCCGCAGCGCTTGCACAGTGTCCGGGCCCTCTTCCTGGGCGTATGTTTCGAACGGAGGGTGGTCATTTATGCTCTCCGAGTTCTCAGCCTATCCCATAGTAAACGGTTTTCCCATCGAGAGAATTCCCCCGTCCTGAACATCCCTTGGCTATTGAGGTGTACATTCCCCTAAATCGGCGATGAAAGCGGGGACTTAATGCCCGCGGATCAACAAACCTATTGAGCATAATATGCTATCAGAAGGAATCTAAAGGAATTATAATAACAATAATAGCATGCCAGCAGACCGAGCAGTAGACATTCTAAACCCCAGCCAAGCAGCGGCCCTTCTGGGACTTCACGCCAAGACGGTGGTGCGGATGGCCCGCGAGGGCCGTCTCCCGGCCACGAAGGTGCTGGGCCGTTGGCGGTTCATTCGAGGAGGGCTAGAAGATTGGCTTGCAGGGCAATCCGCCCGCACCCAACCCGCGTCGGATCTCCCTTCCCCCTCTGGGAGCACTGCTCTGAGTGCGCGAAATCAACTTCGGGGAGTCGTCGGGCGCGTGGCGGTGGACGGCTTGATGGCGGAAGTGACGGTCAACCTGGAGCCTGGGACCCTCGTCGCCGTCATCACTCGCGCATCCGCCGAACGCCTGGGTCTTCAGCCGAACAAACCCGTGACCGCAGTCATCAAGGCCACCGAAGTTCTCATCGGGACGCGGGAGCCGTGAAGGGCAGCGTCGCTGTGGCTGTGCTCCTCCTCCTGACCGCACCCGGAGTCCGCAGCGCGCAGGGAGGACCAGTGGTGGAGGTGGCGGCCGCTGCCGACGCTCGATTTGCTCTGGATGAACTCGCTGCCCTCTTTATGCGACGGCAGGGGGGGCAGGTTCAGATCACCTATGGCTCCTCCGGGCAGCTGGCCACCCAGATCGAACAAGGAGCGCCGTTCGACCTTTTCTTCTCGGCGGATGAGCAATTGATTCGCCACCTCAGCGCGCAGGGTCTCATCGCCGAGCAGACGGAGAAGATTTACGGCATTGGGCGGATCGTTCTCTGGGTGCGCCACGGCTCCCCGATCGATCCCCAGCAGGGACTTCGCGTCCTCAGCGACGATCGCATTCGGTTCATCGCCATCGCCAACCCCGAGCATGCGCCCTATGGCCGAGCGGCCGAGCAAGCCCTCCGGGCCACGGGATTGTGGGACCGGGTGCAGACAAAACTGGTGCTGGCCGAGAATATCAGCCAAACGCTGCAGTTCGCCCGCACCGGGAATGCCGATGTCGGGATTATTGCCCTCTCTCTTGCGGTAGCGCCTCCTATCCAGCCCATCGGGCGGTATGGGCTCATTCCAGCCTCGCTGCACGACCCGATCCGCCAAGCTGCGGGAGTCATCGCGCAGTCGCCGCACCTGGAACACGCCAAAGCCTTTCTGGCTTTTGTGACCGGTCCGACAGGGCGAGACGTGCTGCGTCGGTACGGGTTCACCCTTCCCGCAGAAAGTCGGTAGCCGCGCAGACATGAGCTGGTCGCCGTTCTGGCTCTCGTTGCAAGTCGCACTTCTCGCCACAGTGATATCGGCCGTAGCGGGAATCTTCCTCGCGTACTGGCTGGCGGAAAGCCACGCGCCGGGTCGCGGGGTGGTGGAATCTCTGACAGCATTGCCGCTTCTGCTGCCTCCAACCGTCCTCGGCTACTACTTGCTCGTGTCACTAGGCCGCGCCACTGTCCTCGGGTCTTGGTTTGAACGCGTAACAGGATCTCCCCTCGTGTTCACCTGGCGCGGCGCGGTCGTCGCGGCCGCCGTTGCCTCCTTTCCATATGTCGTCCGCACGGCACGTGCAGCCTTCGAAGATATCGACGTCAGCGTCCGCGAGGCGGCGCGTATTGACGGCGCATCCCGCGCATACTTGCTCGTGTCTCTGTTGCTCCCCCTCGCCCGCCGGGGCATCCTGGCGGGAATCGCCTTGGCCTTTGCCCGAGCCCTGGGAGAGTTTGGGGCGACGCTGATGGTGGCGGGGAATATTCCGGGGCGCACGCAGACGATGCCCCTCGCGATCTATGACGCGGTCCAGGCCGGACGTTTTGACGCGGCGAACGCGCTCGTCTTCGTGCTCACCGCGGTCGCTGTGGTCGTCCTGTGGCTGGCTGGCCGCCTGGGGATGGCGATCTGAACGCAGTGACGCGATCTCTGTGGGATTGCAGGACATCCTCGACACATCAGCGCAGCGCTCTAGGCTTGAGGTACCCATGCGTCTGGATGATCGGATGGTTTACTGACTCGCAGCCGCATCGTTCGCCTCCTTGACCGCTCGGTTGCAATCTCCTAAGATACCCGGAGACCCAGTGACACCCGCCTCTGGCAAAAAACCATTGGCGCATATTCCCCCCTGCGTGCGGAGCTGGGAGTGCCGGCTGGAAGGTACCACAGAAGGGTGAGGATGCGCTCGTGACCACTGGAACCCTGCCAGTACCACCGGAGAAACCCTCCTCCCGAATTACCTTCCGCCGGATCTTGCTAGGCTCACCTCTGGCGACCAACGAAATGCCCCAACAGACCGTCGGCAAGCTGGTGGGACTCGCCGTCTTCGCCTCAGACGCGCTCTCTTCTACCGCGTACGCGACCGATGAGATCTTGTTCGTGTTAGCTGTAGCCGGGACGGCTTTCTTCTCCCTTTCCATCCCGATCTCGTTGGCGATCGCCGCGCTTCTGCTTGTCCTCACCATCTCTTACCGGCAGACGATCTTTGCCTACCCAAATGGCGGCGGGGCATATATCGTCGCACGAGATAACCTCGGGGAGCTGGCTGGCCAAACCGCAGGGGCCGCTTTGCTCACAGACTACATTCTTACCGTGTCCGTGAGTGTCGCCTCGGGCGTCGCGCAGATCGCCTCGGCGTTCCCGACGCTGTGGCCATGGCGTGTCGAGCTGTCGGTGGGGTTGATCCTGGCGATGATGCTGGTGAATCTGCGTGGCACGCGGGAGTCCGGGAAAATCTTCGCGGTCCCGACATATTTCTTTCTCATCCTGATGCTGGTGATGCTGGCGATGGGTTTCTTTCAAGTGCTGTCGGGGCGCCTGCCCACCGTCAGTGGCGTGCAGTCGGAGGTCACAGGCGGCGCCGGCTTGACCCTCTTCCTCTTGCTTCGGGCATTCGCGAGCGGCAGCGTCGCGGTTACGGGCACGGAAGCGATCAGCAACGGGATCCAGGCGTTCTCAGAGCCGAAGAGTCGCAACGCTGCTGCCACCATGGCCTGGATGAGCACCCTCCTGGGTGTGATGTTCGTGGGCACGACTATCTTGGCCTATCGCGCGCACGCCCTGCCCGCCGAGACGGAGACTATCATTTCGCAACTGGCACGGACGATCTACGGGCCCGGTCCGCTCCACGTGCTCACGCTCGCAGCGACGACGATCATCTTGGTCATGGCCGCCAACACCTCGTTCGCCGACTTCCCGCGCTTGGCCGCCCTCCACGCCGCCGATGGATTCTTACCCCGCCAGTTGACGTATAAGGGGAGCCGCCTAGTCTTCTCTTGGGGCATCGTCTTTTTGGCGTTCATCTCGTCGCTGCTGGTCGTGCTGTTCCGCGCCCGCGTGACCGCGCTGATCCCCCTTTACGCGATCGGTGTGTTCCTCTCGTTTACGATGTCACAACTCGGGATGGTGGTCCGCTGGACAAAGATCGGGCGACTGAGGCCGGAGGAGGTTCTGGAGACCAAGGCCTCCCGGCTTCACTACAATCCGCAGTGGCGGCGCAAGCGTGCGGTGAATGCTGTCGGCGCCGTCGTCACCTGTGTCGTCATGCTCGTCCAAGCGGTCACGAAGTTCATCGCGGGGGCGTGGATCGTTGTCATCCTCATTCCGGCCATGGTGTGGACATTCTTCCGCATCCACCATCACTACCAAATGGTGCGGCGCTTCTTGAGCATCGAGGGCACCAAGCACTTGGGTGGGCCCATGCCCATCATCCACATAGTGCTGATTTCCGGGGTCCACGCGGCCGCCCTTCGTCAGATTAACTTTGTCCAGTCGCTCGGTGTGAAGTGGTCTGCCGTGTATGTGGCGATTGATGAGGACCGCGCCGCCGATGTCCGCCACAAGTGGGACCAGTTCTTCCCTCACGAACAGCTCACGATCCTGCCCTCGCCGTTCCGAGATCTCGTCGGACCGGTCCGCCAATACGTCGAGCAGCTCCGGACGGCGCACCCGGACGCCTACATCCACGTGGTGGTGTCGCAAATCTTGATGGACCACTACTTGGAACAGGCTCTCCACCAGAATGCGACGGTGATCTTCAAACTCGCGCTGCAGCACATCCGACAGGTCGTGGTGACCGATGTTGCGTACCCCCTGCATCTGAGCGGGCTCCCGGTGCTCCCCACTGCTCCGCCGGGCCAGCCCGCAGAGTCTTGATCGGAAGACGAAATCGTCAGCCGACCTCGCACGCGCGTGCCCTCGGGCGAAACTGATCACATGAACCGCTTACCCGATCTTTTCTGATCACCAGCGAACCAGTTATCATGGGAGCATGTCCCGGTTGGATGCCAAAAAGCGCGCCCGTCTTCGGGAAAGCGCCTTCGCGTACGTTGATTCCCATGGCCGGCGGCGGCTGCCGATTCACGACGAGGCGCACGTGCGCAACGCCCTCGCCCGGTTCAACCAGGTCGTGTTCGAGAGCGAGGCCGCTCGGGAACGCGCCCGCAAGCGGCTGCTGACTGCGGCGAAGAAGTACGGCATCCTCCCCATTGGGTTCATCACGGGGCAGCTGCAGTCGGAGCGCAGACACGCGACGGCCGGTCGCCTCGTAATCGAGTTGGGTCGCAACGGCGCCCCGGGGGACCTCGAACAACGCCTGCGCGGCGTCCTCCGCGACCCGACCCTGACCGTTCTATACTGGTCAAACGCCGCTGGAGCGTATCTCGATGGCGGGGGAAAACCCGTCCCCCTCCCCACCAAAAAGGACAAGCGGGTCGTGACCTATCTCGAGCGGCATGGGCGGCCGATGACGGCCCTCGTGCACGATCCTGCGGCCTTGGATGATCCAGACCTCACCGAAACCGTGCTGGCCGCGGTGCGCTTCGTCGTCGAGAAGGACCGGGCGTACGGGCAACTTCCGGTCACGGCGATCGACGCCGCGGTGCTCCCCACTGGCTTTGTGACGCTCTTGATGAGCGACATCGAGGCCTCGACCGCCCTCCTTGATCGGTTGGGCGACGGGTATCGCGACGTGCTGAATGACGTACGCCGGATGCTGCGGTCGGCCGTGTCGCGTGCAGATGGCCGCGAGATTGACACCCGCGCCGACGAGTTCTTCGCCGTCTTCGAGCGCGCCACAAACGCCGTCGAGGCTGCCGCCGCTATCCAGCGTGCGTTCGGCAGGAAGCGCTGGCCTGAAGATCTCCCGGTCCGAGTGCGCATCGGAATCCATAGCGGCCGGCCCACGCTGACGGACATCGGGTACATCGGCCTGGCCGTCCACACCGTGGCCCGCGTCTGCGCGGCGGCGCATGGGGGTCAAATTGTCATCTCCGAGATGGCAAAAGACGCGGTCGCAGGATCGCCGTCGACGGGCATCCGCTATCGCAGCCTCGGTCGGCATCGCTTACCCGGCCTAGGAGAACCTCAGGGACTCTTTCAGATCGAGGCGGATGGCCTCCCGGCCACCTTCCCCCCACCGCGGACGGAGGCCCGCGCCTGACGTCAGAGCGGGAGCGGTTAGGTCATCACCGCGCCCCCGGCGACGTCGAAAACGATGCCCGTAACCCACCCAGACTCCTCTGAGGCGAGGAACAGGGCGGCCCGCGCGACGTCGTCGGGTGTTCCCAGGCGTCGGATGGAGTGCAGATCGACTAGCGCCTGTTTCTGCTCGTCGGGGATGCGCTGCCGATTGCGTTCGGTGAGGATCGTCTCAGGCGCGATGCAGTTCACCCGGATGCCGTAGGGTCCGGCCTGGGTGGCGAGATCCTTGGTTAGGATCTCAATACCCGCTTTGGCGGCGGCGTACGGGATGGGGGACCTGGGGTGGGGTCGGTGGCCGGCAACCGATGACATCGTGATGATGTTGCCTGCGTTCCGTTCCTTCATCCCCGGAAGAACACTCTTGATCGTAAGAAACGTCGCTGTCAGATTGCCGTCGATGGATGCATGCCACCCGTCCTCGCTGATCTGCTCGACGGGCCCGGGGATCGTGAAGCTGCCGCCGGCGTTGGCGACGAGGACATCGATCGGACCCAAGTCGTGTTCGATCTGACGACGCATCGCCTCGATCTCGGCGAACTTCGTCACATCGGCAACGACCTGCGTGACCGTGCCGCCGGCGCCCTCGATGTCGGAGCACACGGCGGCGAGCGCCTTGGTATCCCGGCCGTGCACCGCCACCTTGGCGCCGTGCTGTGCAAACAATCTTGCGATCGCCGCGCCGATACCCCGTGAACTGCCTGTCACCAACGCGACTTTCCCGTCCAGACTGCTCCCCGCCATGGCACCAATCTCCCTGAGGACCGTCGCGATCGAGGTTCACCATCAACGCTCCACTGACACCCCAGGCCCTCACGTAAGATATTAACGGTCCCTTTGTGAACTCGCTGTGAACACCCCGCGGAGGCGGGATGAAACTCCCCGCGGTGCGCAGCACGAGACCTCTCAAGCGGACAGTATCTCGACATCGCCACTTTCAGCGGGGCGGATGGCGCAGAGGGAAAACCCCTCGCGCTGTAGAAACGTCGCGCATCGCCCATACTTCAATCACCCGGTAGGACACCCAGCTCTGGGGGTGACTTTCTCCGTGCGCGGTTGCCCCAGGGCCGGCACTCTCACGGGTCGTTTGAGCGCGCGCAAGCACATCATTCTGCCTACTCAAAAACCTGAGAAGGATGGAGGAAAGTGATATGACGCGGACACTTGGATGGCACACGCGGGTTGCACTATTCCTGATTGTCATCGCACTCGCGGCAGGGTTCGGAAGCGGGATAGGGTCGTCTGCCTCGGCCGCGGCGGCCAAGAACGCCACGTTGGCGATCTTGCACTTTAGCGTCATCAAGGGGACCACCTGGTCCGGCGCCCATGATCGCGCTGGCCAGCGCCTCCACGCGAAGCATCCGAACGTGAAGATCGTCGTGGGGAACGCCGAGTTCATGGGGCTCCCCCTGAAAGACATCGCAGACAAGTATCCGAACGCATACCTCGGGTCGGTGGTCGCTAGTGACATCACCACCAAGAGAAACTTCATCCGATTCTTCCCGCGCCAATACCAAGCCCTCTACCTCGAGGGCCTCATCGCCGGCGCCCTCACCAAAACCGGGAACGTGGGAATTGTCTCCGCCTTCCCCAACATCCAGGTCCTGCGCCGCACGGCTGGCTTCTACTTGGGCGTCCAGGACGCGGCCAAAGCACTCAATAAGCGTGTCAACGTGTACGTGAAGTACGTCGGAGACTGGTACAAGCCGACTGAGGAACGGGACATCGCCTCCACCCTGGTGAGCCAGTACAAGGTGGACGTGCTCACCCAGCAGACGGACTCCGGCTCGCCGCTGGACGTGGCGCAGGAGAAGAAGATTTGGTTTGTGGGGAAGGATATGGACACGGTAGGTTTCTACGGCTGGTCGAACACCGACACCGTGGCCGTCTCGTTCGACACACGCTGGGAGGTCCTCTACGACCGCATGATCCAGGATTGGATGGCCGGCAAGCAGAACCCCCGCACCTTCCTTTACCTGGGCATGAAGGACACCATGACCCTCGCCGACGGCACCGTGGAGCCCACGGTCGACATCATGAACAACAAGAAGATCGGCGTGGACGCGATCAGCCCGAAGGCGCTGCCTTTGATTCCCAAGTCGATCGTGCAGCTCGTGGGCCAACGCCGGGAGCAGATGCTGAAGGGCGACTGGGATCCGTTCACCGAGCACGAGTTCGTCAGCAACGGGACGGGGCTGGAGCTCAAGGGCACCCCGGGTACCCCCATTCCGTCCAAGGGCACGGTGGTCAAGAAGGCCCAGCAGGTGCCGGCCGATGACTGGCTGCTTGGAAAGTTCAACTTCGACCTCGATGGAATGACGATCCTCAAGTGAGGCGGGTACGGGCATCTACCCGCGAGAGGGTCCCGAAACCGCCCTCTCCAACCAAGAGGGTTTGAGACTTCTCCGCCCGCCCCCGACAGGGGCGGGCGGAGCGGCATTTGTCCCGTGAGCATGAACCGCGCCCGATACCAGAGGTGCCCACTTGCCGAAGCCGTTGCACGCTGACGGGCCTTCCGCAGAACCCATCCTTGCGGCCCGCGCCCTCACGAAGCGCTTCCCGGGGGTATTAGCCCTGGATCACGTCGACGTCGAGGTCCAGGAGCGCGAGATCCATGCCATCCTGGGGCAGAACGGAGCCGGCAAGACCACCCTCATGAACATCCTGTTCGGCCTGGTGCAGCCTGATGAGGGTGCGCTCTTCCTGCGCGGGCATCAGGTTGAGTTCCGATCCCCCCACGACGCTCTTGCGCACGGGATCGGCATGGTCCACCAGACCCGGAGACTCGTCTCTGCGCACACGGTGCTCGAGAACATCGTCCTCGGACACCCGCGCGTGCGCGGTGTTCTCAATCTCCGACGCGTCGCCCCCGAAGTGGAGGTACTCTGCAACAAGTACGGCTTCACGGTGGACCTAGCCGCTCGAGTGTGGCAGCTCCCCGAAGGCGAACGTCAATGGGTGGAGATCCTCAAGGCCCTGTACCGCGGGGCGCAGGCTCTCATCTTGGACGAACCTACATCCACGCTGACGCCACCTGAAGTAACGACGCTCTTGGCAGGATTGCAGGCTCTGGTCCGCGACCAGGGCGTCACGATCCTCCTCGTCACCCACAAGCTCCCAATCGTCATGGCCGCCAGCCACCGCGTGACGGTTCTCCGATCAGGGAAAGTCGTGGCACGCGTGCGGACAGCGGACGCCACCGAGGATATGCTTGTGCGCCACATGATCGGCCGTGACATCGCCGTCCGCACGGGGAAGCGATCCGGGGAACCGGGGCTCCCTGTGTTGCAGGTGGATCGGCTGTCCGCCGTCAACGACAAAGGCCAGCTCGCCCTCCAGGACATCTCGTTCTCTCTGCGTGAAGGCGAGATTCTCGGCGTCGCGGGTGTGACTGGCAACGGTCAAGATGAACTGGCCCAGGTCCTGGCCGGGCTGCGTGATGCGGTCTCGGGAACCGTGCGGTTCGATGGACGCGACGTGACTGGCCTGTCCCCGCTGGCGCATTGGCGCGTCGGGATAGGCTACGTCCCCGCCGAACGCGTCGAGGTGGCGTCCATCGCCGCCTTTTCGCTGGTGGAGAACACCGCGCTGAACTACCACTTTGATCCCGCGTTCGCCCGGCGCGGTCTGCTCGACGATGCGAGATTGGAACAGCTCACCCGGAATATCCTCTCCGGTTATGACGTCAAAGCGCCGACCGCGCGCACGCGGGCCCAGCACTTGTCCGGCGGGAACCTGCAAAAGCTTATTTTGGGCCGGGTGTTGTCCCGCAAACCCCGGCTCCTCATCGCGCACCTCCCCACGCAAGGCCTGGACGTGGAAGCCGCCGCGTTCGTCCGCGCCGCCCTCCTGGACGCGAAAGCCGACGGGGCAGCGATCGTACTCATCTCCGAGGACTTGGACGAGATCTTGTCCTTGGCTGACTGGGTGGCTCCGATCTACGAGGGCCGATTCGGAGCCGTCCTCCCTCGAGCGGAGGCCGACATCGAAACTGTAGGCGCGATGATGGCGGGATGGTCCGCGAAGGAGGTCCGCGTGCAGTGAGGCTCGGCCGGTACGACGTCACCCTGGAGCCCCGGACCACGCGGCCTGCGTTCTACTCATCGCTCACGGCGGCGGGGGCTATCCTGTTGGCCCTGGCCCTCGCCAGCGTGCTGTTCCTCTCGGCCCAAACCCCTCTCCTCGAGGCGTACCGGGCCATCTTCTCGTACGCCTTTTTCAATCCGAACGGTCTGCTTGCCACCATCCACCGGTCTATCTATCTCCTGCTCTGTACTTATGCCTTTCTCGTGCCACTGCGCGCGGGGCTCTGGAACATTGGCCTCCCGGGGCAGGTCTATGCCGGGGGAGTCGCGGCGTTTGCGATCCCGTTCGTCTTCCGCACGCAAGAAGCCCAGACGCTGTCTCTCCCGCCTGTGCTCCTCATCCTGCTCATGGTCGCCTCTGCCGCTGCGGCGGGAGCGGTGGTCGGCGGCTTCGCCGGCATCCTGCGGGCCCGGTTCCAGGTGAGCGAGATTCTCGTCACGATGATGCTAAATTCAATCCTCTTCTGGCTTGTCGCATACATGATCAAGGAGGGCGGGCCGTTCATGAGTCCCAGGGGCGAAGGGGAGAGTTTCGCTCTCCCCCCGGCATTGCACGCGCCTCTGTTGTGGGGCGTGCCCTTCACCGCTGTGCTTGCGCTGGGAGCCGCGGTCTTCCTCGACATCCTCTTCGCGAAGACCCCTCTCGGATATCGCATTCGGGCCTTCGGCCAGAGCCCGGCGGCCGCGCGCTACGGCGGCATCATCCCCTTGGCCCTGTCTTTGTTGGTCTTCCTTCTGGGTGGGGGCTTCGCCGGTCTGGCCGGGTACCACTACTTTGCCGCTCTCCCTGGCGTGTACAAGATCTCGGGGAACTACGGGTACTATGGGGACCTCAGCTTCTATGGAATCATCTCCGCATTGATCGCACGGGGCTCGTCGCTGGGAGCCGTCCCCATCGCCGTACTTTTCGCAGGGCTCTCCTTGGGGGCACGGTTCGCCCAAGGTGAGTTGCGCCTGCCATTCGGAGTCGACTATGCTCTCCTGGGCCTGCTGATGATGACGTTTGTCGCCTCGCACGTTCTCTACCAGTTCCGCGTCGCGTGGCGGCGGGTCCCCTCCCTGGCCTTGCGACACGCGCCCACGCAGCTGCCCCCAGGGTGATCGCACGTGTGGGAGCTGCTGGCCCGAAGCTTAGAGGCGTCGACGATCTTCCTGTTCGCGGCGCTCGGGGAACTTATCAACCAACGCGCCGGCGTTCTCAACGTCGGGCTGGAAGGGCTCATGCTCTTTGGAGGAACGACGGCCTTCATCACGGCGCAAGCGACGGGGAGTTATCCGCTGGGATTCGTGGCGGGCCTGGCCATCGGGGGCCTCCTCGGCCTCGCCCACGGTTTCTTCTCGATCACCCTGCGGGGCGATCAGGTGGTGAGCGGGATGGGCCTGTGGATTCTCAGCTTCGGTCTCACGACCTACCTCGGCAACCCGCATACGGGGCCGTTGGGCCTGGGACGCATCGCGAGCTTTTTCGGGCTGTCACCGTTCTTCGTGCTGGGGGTCGCTCTGGTGGGGATCACTTGGTTCCTGCTGTTCAGGACGACGCAGGGGTTGGCGATTCGATCCGTGGGGGAGAATCCGGCCGCTGCGGAGGGCTCCGGGATCTCCGTCACGGCCGTCCGGTACGTCTGCGTCCTGTGCGGGGGCGTCTTAGCAGGCCTGTCGGGCGCGGCGTATACGCTGTCCTACAACCCCGTGTGGAACTACAACTTTCTCATGGGTTGGGGGTTTGTCAGCCTGGCTCTGGTGTTCTTCTCCATGTGGAATCCCTGGATCTTGCTCGCGGGAGCCTCGTTGTTCGGAATCATGTGGCAACTCTCGCTCAGCCCAGAGCTCGTCCTCCCTGGGGTCCTGTCGCGCTACGTCTGGAGGATGGTCCCCTTTGCCATTACGATCCCGATCCTCTCCGTGATCTCCACGCCCTGGTTCCGAAGGCGGTGGGGCCTTGCCCGGCCTGAAGCGCTGGGCCGACCCTATGAAAAGAGTTAGGGGAGATCGATGCCCAGGCAGAGTGCACCGCGGTCGCTGGACCGGCGCTCCCGCCCTCCTAGCTGTGTTCGGCCAGCAGTTGTTGGATCATACGCTCGGTCTCCTCGTACGCCCCCTCGCCGACGTGCGAGTACCGGATCAGACCCTTCTTGTCGATGAGGTAGAGGGTGGGCCAGTAGACGTTGCGGTACGCGTGCCAAATCTTGAAGTCGTTATCCATGACCACCGGGTAGCGAATCCCCAACTTGGCCACCGCCTCGCGCACGTACTGCGCCGACCGCTCGTGGGCAAACTCCGGGGAGTGGACTCCCACTATGGTGAAGCCCTGGGATTTATACGTGTCGTTCCAGGTTTTCAACCAGGGTACGACGTTCAGGCAGTTATAACACCCCGCCGTCCACATTTCGACGGCGACCACTTTCCCGCTTAGGGCAGCCAAATGGAGCTCCTGCCCTCCAGTGTTCAACCAGGATCCTCCTCCCGTGAAATCCGGGGCCTTCTGGGCCGCGAGGACAGACTGTCCTGGGGTGAGCGTTGCTATGAAAATGACGAGGAGAAGCACATCCCTGAGCACCTGCATCGAACCCACCCCCTCATGGGCGCACGCGCCCTGGTACCATGTTCAGTGAACGGGATGACTGTGAGGATTTGATAAAGCCTCCTGCAGGCCCAGGGGGACCGACTTGGGGGCCCAGCGCCCTCGACAGATAGTGACGGCGACGTCCCTCCGAGGAAGCCACTCTACAGACGGTTGCGGGAGGCTACCTATTCTTGCGCGTATGGTTGCCGTCGGCGGGGCAAATCCTTCCGGGCGCGCCAGCCTCACCACTGACGGTCCCGACAGACGCGAAGTCGATGAGACTTACGATGCCCGCTCCCCTCGCACTTCTGCCTGGAGACGGTTCCCCTGCATGCGCGCCGCGCGCAGGACCTCACCCATTTGGGCGGCGTCAATCGGCTTCGCAAAGAAGTAGCCTTGCGCCGCGTTGCAGCCCAGCGCCCGTAATTCGCTAGCCTCCTCCGCATGCTCCACACCTTCCGCAAGGGTTTGCAGGTTCAACGCCTTGGAGAGTGCCACGATGGCGGATGTCAGCGCCATCTCCTCGGGCTGGGCGAGACTCGCGACAAAGCTCTTGTCGATCTTGACGATGTCGACTGGCAGCCGGCGCAGATTGTTCAACGACGAGTAGCCCACGCCGAAATCGTCAACGGCCACGCGCACACCGAGTTGCTTCATTCCTTTGAGGACTTCGCCCGTTGCGATCAGGTTCTGTGCCAGAATGCTTTCCGTAATTTCCAGGATCAGGGCTTCCGCGGCCAATCCCGAGTCCCGCAAGGCCTGGGCCACATCAGCGACGAACCCCGGATCTTCAAGTTGCTTGACGGAGATATTGACGCCGATCCGAACAGGCAAGGGCTCGGGACTATCCGCCTGCCACAGATGTACTTGACGACAGGCCTCCCGCAGCACCCACCGGCCGATGGGCACAATCAAGCCGGTGTCTTCGGCAACGGGAATGAACTCCGCAGGGAGGACCAACCCGCGGGTGGGGTGCTGCCAGCGCAGCAGAGCCTCCACGCCGATGATCGTCTGTGTGGGGAGGTCCACGACGGGTTGGTAGTGGAGAGTGAACGCCTTACTCTCAACTGCGCGCCGCAGGTCTTCTTCCAAGCTGACTTGCTGCACAGCCACCTTGTGCATACTTTGATCGAATACTTGGTAGCGATCCCTCCCCTGCCGTTTCGCTGCGTACAAGGCGAGGTCAGCATTCCGGATAAGCTCGTCCGCCGTGGGCTGCTCATCGCCGCTGAGGGCAATGCCCATGCTGGCCCGCACACCAAACGGCTTGTTGAGCACCATGATGGGCATGTGTAACGCGTCCAACGTCCGCTTGGCCACAGTTACAGCGTCGTCCGGCTGATGCAAGTCCTCAAGCAGGAGAACAAATTCATCTCCCCCGAGCCGCCCCGCAGTATCCGCTTCGCGGATGACGGTCCGGAGCCGCTGAGCGACTTCCATCAACAGGGCATCGCCTGCAGAGTGTCCCAGGCTGTCATTGATCTTCTTGAACCCATCAAGATCCAGCTCCATCACCGCAAGCGACTTCTGTTGACGCTTGGCTCGAGCGAGAGCGTGCTCGAGACGATCCCGAAAGAGGACTCGATTGACCAGACCCGTCAACCCATCGTGGGAGGCTTGGTAGGAAAGCGCTTGCTGACTCCGTTCGATTTTTTGCGCCATCGTGTTGAACAGCTCGGCCAGCCGCCCAAGTTCGTCTCGCCGCTCCACAACGACTCGATGGGACAGGTCGCCCATGCCAAAGAGCCTCGCGGCCTCCTGCAGACTGTGCAGTGGCCGCAGGACAGAGCGCCCGAGCGTGGTGGCTGCCAGAATGGATATCGCCACTGCGCCGGCAACCATTAGACCGAGAATCCTCAGGAGGCGCTGCTGGGCGACTTGAGCGCTCCACAGGCTATAGCCTAGGTCAGCCCTTTCCGCTCTATGGAGCTGGTCTAAGGAAAGTTGGATACTTCCGATGAGGTCGTCGTACTGCCTCACCCCCTCGGCTGAGGTGGGGGAAGGAACGCCTGGTCGGGGTCTCGTGGCCGCGGCAGTGATCGCCTGGACCCGCTGCCAGTCCCGCTCGATGTCTTGGGCAATTTCTTTCTCCCCAGGGCCCCAGGGATCGGCCTCAAGAGCCCGCAGGGCTACATCCCCTTGTTCGTTCATGCGCAACCACTGCTCCCGACTGGGAGAATCGCCGAGGCTGGCGTGGCCATGGAACCCTTCGGATACCTGGGAGAGCGCTGTTTGCGCACCAATAATCAGCGACAACTCCTTCAGTGAGGATGCCGCAGCATCCCCGAACGACGTGACGAGCCGAACAGAAAGGTACACAGCCGAGGTGAGCATCAAGACGGGAATGAGCAAGGCGACAATGGCGACGATCACTCGAAGTCTCAGAGAACTGTGCCAGAGCGGACGACCGATCCGACGCCTTAGTGCCCTGAGAGTATCTGCCATATGCGCGACCCTAAGTCGGGGATCAGAGTTCAGCCTCGTTTACCTCCTACCCCTGGCGTTGGCGAAATAGGCGAGCCGATTCCGCGGTCCCCGGCTTGCGTGGGATCGATCCCTAGCTCACGCTTGGGCCCCGCGTCGGTCGGTACGCTATCGCAAGATAGCGATGGCACTGGACGAGAATATCGCGGCGATCCTCTGTTACGGGCGCAAGGACTGCACGAGGCGGATCAAATCAGCTCCGCTGGAGACCTCTTTCGCGAACTGCTCGTAGAGAGTAGCTGAGGCATTCATGAACGCCTTCTTATCGACGTCGTTCACTTTGAGCTGAGGGTTGGCTTTTGTCATCTGCTGCACGAGCGAGCTGTCCAGCCGCTCCCCCTCCGCACGGGAGTAGTCGCCAACCTCGACTGCGACGCGTCGGATGACAGTGCGGACGTCTGGAGGGAGAGCCTGCCACCAGCGCTCCCCGGCCGTTGGATACACAGGCGTATAGACGTGCCCGGTCAGGGAGAGGTAGCTCTGCACCTCGTAGAACTTCGCGCCCCAGATCTGAGCCAGAGGGTTCTCCTGCCCGTCGATGACACCGACCCGCAGCGCCTTGTAGACCTCCCCAAACGTCATCGGGACGGGATTTGCCCCGTACACTTGGACGATTCGTTGACGCCACGCGCTGCGAGGAATGCGCAGTTTGAGACCGCGCAGGTCATCGGGTCTGACGATGGGCCGGACGTTGTTGGTCACGTGGCGAAAGCCATTCTCCCAAAAGGCCAGCACCCGCAATCCCTTCAGCGCCTGCGGGTCGAGCAGAATCCTCTGGACATCGGCGTTCTCCGCCACGCGTTTCATCTGCGCCCGGTTGACGATGATATATGGCATTTCGAAAACGCCGAATCCATCGTCCACCGCGCTCATGATCGTGGACGGCAAGAACATTTCTAGCGCGCCACCTCGCAGAGTCCGGATCAATTCTTCGTCCGTCCCCACCTGACTGTTGCGGAATACGCGAACCTCCACTCGCGCGCCCAGTTCCTTGTCGAGGCGTTTGGCAAACTCTTGCGCCGTCCGTTGATAAAGTGACTCCAGGCCCCCGTCGTGACCGAAGCGGATGACAATCTTGGGCTGCGCGTGGGTCGGCAGAAACAGCGAGGTGAGCAGGATGACGAGCACCACACCGGTGACCCAGAGGTTTCTCATGCGATCCCCCTTGGTCCGATCTTTCCTGCACGGCGCGGTTTGGGACCGACCGCGACCTTAGACCTAGTCTACCCTGTAAACACCCGGCCGGTTCGATCTCCTTGAGCTACTTTTGCGCATCTGGTGATTTTAACCGATGGGCTTCTGTGGTCGCCTGATTCGGCCCCCCGATGTGGAAGACTCACAGTGGGTCACCGGGGGACACGATAGGGGAGCTCCTTGCCCTGCTGGAGATGGGGGAGGAAGCATAGTATGACGGGTATGACCGTGGTGCCGGGGGAGGGAATCGAACCCCCCACGCGCGGCTCTTCAGGCCGCCGCTCTACCAACTGAGCTACCCCGGCGCAAATCTAGAGCGTCACTCGCGATGTACCCTGGGCAACTCGCGGCCTGAGACATCTCGAGTCACGCAAGTGGTTTCGGGTTGGCGGGAGCGACGGGATTTGAACCCGCGGTCTCCTGCGTGACAGGCAGGTGTGTTGAACCAGGCTACACCACGCCCCCGAATGAGGAAC
>MNEU01000055.1:33375-35133 GCA_001917855.1 Armatimonadetes bacterium 13_1_40CM_64_14
CGGCCGCGAAACTGATCGACCGGATACTTCACAGCATTGCGTGCCAGCTTGCGCTGCACCACTTGGCTAACGTCGATCCCTGTCCGGTTGGCGAGCGATAGGCAGTAGATGAGGACGTCCGCCAATTCTTCATCAACCTTCGCCTTGACCTCCGCTTTCTGGGACAGCTCTAGACTCTCGCCTTCCGATCCCCACTGATAGACCTCCATCAGCTCGGCAGCCTCTATGGCGATGGAGATGGCGATATTCTTCGGACTGTGAAACTGCTCCCAATCCCGTTCGCGGACGAACCGGGCCACACTCTGCTTGAGATCCTCAATCGACGTCGATCCATCACTCATTACTGTCTCCCCTCTCACTTCCTAGCTCCAGACGGATGTGGGTCACCCGTTCGAAAACCCCACACGCCGACAATGGGCATTCGGAAGAAGCAGCCATGGCGCCTTCCCGATCCCCCGTCTCAGACATCACGGCCTAGCTTGGATCCGTCCCTTTGGGTACAAGTTGGGGGAGGGGCACTAGGCAATTGAAAACCCCGAGAGAGCACCGCTCAAGCAGAGGTGAGTGGCATGGAGCTTGCTCCGAATATTTGGCCGGAGGAAGCGGCGTGCTGACACACCGGGAGTTCTCTGGGGCCTTGGGGCTGGCGCCACGGCCAGGCATGGGTGCCACCAGCGACCGACCAGCGGAAAAACAGTCCGACGAGGCAATCGTGGAGGAACGGCGCGTCACCGTCGTTCGCCTCCTAGTCCTGTTCTGCATCCCGCCTCTGCTGTGGTGGAACGTCATCCCGCCGTCCAGCGAGACGGCCCTCACCGGACTGACGATTCTGATTGCCAGCTATGTCGCCAGCATCGCCTTTCTGCTGCCTCGGCTGCGGGTCCGTCCTCGGAAGGACCTGCTCCTAACCATCGACATCCTCGCCGCGGCTGCCCTGGTGTTCTTTACCGGAGGCGTGAATAGCAGCTTGCTCATCCTCTTATACCTCCCCATGCTCGCGGCAGCGGTGCGGTTTGACCTGCGCAATACGGTCCTCTCTTCTGTGGCTGTCTCCACTCTAGTCGTCTGGATGTGGAGTGTAAGCGCAGGCGGCCTGCCATTGCTGGGACCGATTGCTTCGCGGGTTGGCCTGTTCACCGGTGGGAGCTTGCTTCTCGCCCTCTTCTTTGGGACCTTGGCCCATGAAACTCGCGAGTCGGCCACACGCCATCGCTTCAATCTTGAGCTGGCCCTCGCCTACGACAGCACCCTGGAAGGATGGGCGCGGGCCTTGGACCTGCGCGACAACGAAACCGAAGGCCATACGCATCGCGTCGCCCAACTGACCGTGCGCCTGGCACACGCGATGGGCCTGCGTGATGCGGACCTCGTCCACATCCGCCGCGGTGCGCTCCTCCACGACATGGGCAAGCTAGCGGTGCCGGACAGCATCATGCTCAAACCCAGCGCCCTCACCGATGAGCAAGCAGAAATCATGCACCGTCATCCGGATTACGCTCATGAGCTACTCTCCCCTATCGGCTATCTCCGTCCTGCGCTCGACATCCCGTACTGCCACCATGAGAAATGGGACGGGACGGGCTACCCCCGCGGGCTCAGAGGCGAGGAGATCCCGCTCGCGGCTCGCATCTTTGCCGTGGTCGATGTCTGGGACGCCTTGCGGTCAGACCGCCCTTACCGGGTCGCCTGGACAGAGGAGCGCGCGAAGGCGTACATCCAAGAACAGGCCGGCATCCACTTTGATCCGAAGGTCGTGGC
>MNEU01000055.1:35176-42691 GCA_001917855.1 Armatimonadetes bacterium 13_1_40CM_64_14
CGGAATCGAACACCGGAACCATGGCCGCGCTGCCCTCGCACTTGCACCTCGTATATCACTCGCACCACCCGTATCCGCAACAGGTACCACTCGACGGGGTCTATGCCGACCTGGAGCTCCCGGCCGGAACCACCACACGCCCCTTCGCCTACCTGAACATGGTGCAGACCTTTGATGGACAAGCGGTGCTGGGGGGATCTGCCTGGACGATCGGCACGGACGTCGACCACCACCTCTTCCGCCAGTTGCGCGTCCACGCGGACGCCGTGCTGTATGGTGCGGGCACCCTGCGGACGGATGACGTCGTCGTGACGACGTTACCCGCCCTGCAGCAGCGTCGCATCCAGCGCGGGCAGCCCCCCAACCCGACGGCGATCGTGGTCACGGCTACCTGCCGGTTTTCCGAGCAGGTCTTCGCTAAGAAGTTCTTCCATCGTACGGACTTCGGACGCGTCATCATCACGACTCCCCGCGCGATGCCCTCAGACGTCGCGCGCGTGCAAGCGGCGGGGGTCAGGGTGCACGTGCTAGCCGCGGGAGGAGACGGGGAAGTGAGCCTGGAGGCGGTGTTGCACCATCTCGCCGACACGGGCGCGCGCCGGGTGCTGTGCGAAGGGGGACCAACCGTCACGACTGCTCTCGCGCGCGCCGAGCTGCTCGACGAACTCTTTGTAACCGTCTCCACTCGTCTGGGCGGCGATCCCGCCTCCCCTCGCGTGATTACAGGCCCGGTCACCGACCGCCCGCTGGAGCCTATTAGCGAATATCACTACCGCACGGAGCACGGGGTCCGGGAAGTGTACTTTCGATTCCGGTACCCCAAGGAACGCGGTGACCTGCGATCCACACCCGCTGGCCAGACGTGATGTCAAGGGTAGTGGAGATTAGGAATTTCCGTAGAAGATTCGGGGCATCTACGTGAGTATGGGGGTTTCAGGCCGCGCGCAAGCTGCCGCTACTGTCGTCCGCCGTCTTAACGCGGCGGTGAAGTCCCGCGTTCTCTATGCGGCGGAACACCCTCTCCGTGCCCAGACGGTCGAGGTCTTTCTCACCACGGTTGCCTCCTTCCATGAGCGGTATGGGGGGTTTGTACTGGAAACCCACCGCGACGGCTTAGTCTTGGAAGGCCGTGCCTTTGAAGGGGGCGAGTCGGTCGACAACCTAGCCTTGCAGTTGTATTCCGTCGGCGTCTGGCAGCTCATCATCTTGCCAGGGCTGACCAACGCGGAGATGCACAAGCTGCTGGACCTCGTGACGATGGAGCCCGAGGCGATCTTGCAAGAGGGCGGGCTCACGGGGCTGTTGGAGAAAAACAGCGTCCCGCACGTCCGCGTCGTGGAACTCCGGCCCGGCGACGAAGACCCCACCAACATCACCCTGGAGACCTACCACCGGATGCTGAACGGCTCCTTGTCCGCGCAGGAGCGCGCCGCCCTGGTGGGCGTCTTGCGCGCCGGGCCCGACCAGGCGATGCGGCTGCTATCTATTGTGGTGGAACGCACCAAGCAGGCCTTTGCCGACGCCACGGGTGCGGGACTGGGCGAACGCGTGTACACTGCGCTCAGCGCCCTGGACCGGCTGATTGTAGACACTCCGGGTGGCGAGTCCCAAGACGTCCTCAAGCACCTGGCGACCGCGGTGACGGAGATGGATGATCCGCAGCGCCGCCAGATCCATCGGGCAATCCTCCAACACGCCGCCCAAGACTTGTCGGCACGCGCACTACTGACGGCGATGACCTCCGAGCAGATCGCGCGGATTGTGATTCCCTGCCTCGAAGCTGGCGAGCCCCCCCCACAGATCGCTCAAGTCGTCCAGGGGTTACCGTTCGATCCTGCGAAAGCGCGCGACGCGTTGGCCTTGGTGTCACAGCAGACCGGACGGTCGTTTGACCTTCCCCCTGCGCTGGAAGAACTGCGGCTTCCGCCGTGGGTACATGACATCCCGCAAGACCTTGCCGACTTTGTCATCTCCGAGGAATCGGTGGTGTTCTCCGAAAACGAGGTCAAGGCCCTGCGGGCCGAGGCGGCACTCGACGAGCCCACCGTCTTACGCGAGCACGCGCTGGCCATGCTGGACCTCGCCCTCGCTGACGACGACCCTACCGAGGTCGACACCACGCTCACTGTCCTGTCAACCGACGTGACGGGGCTACAGACTAACGGCACCTACGATGTGATCGGAACGGTCCTGCAACACCTGGATGGGGCGACTCGCGCCGGCGGGCGCACCGCGGACGTGACAGCGACTGCCATGCGCCGGATCCTGGTCAGCTTGGCGGCCGCCTCCACGCACAGGGACATCGTGGGGTGGCCCGACGACCATCCCTTGGTGCGGAGTCTGCGCAAAGCGGGCCGCACGGTCGGCGCGGCGCTTGCGCTCGCCCTGGCCGACGAACGCGACGCCGCACGGCGGCACGTACTCGTCGCGCTGCTCGCACGCGCGGGGGACGCCGCTGTCGATGCAATCGTCCCTCTGCTCAGCGACCGCAATATCGAGCTGACCCGAGCCATCATTCCTGCCCTCATCCAGATGCGCAGTCCTGCCTCCCTGGACGCCTTGCGGTCGATCGCCCGCCACCCGAACGCGGGCGTGCGTCGAGACGCGGTTGTGGCCCTGGGCCCGGTGCCCGGGCCCGATGCCCAGATCGCCCTGCTCGCGTTCCTGACCGATGCGGATCCGGAAGTGTGCGAGGCGTGCCTCCGCTACGTGAGACACGAGACCGCGCGGAAGGCCGCGCCGTTGTTAATTGACATGCTGCAGAACCGCAAACTCGCCCGCCACCCCCTGGTGCGCATCCGGGTCATCGACCTGCTGGTGCAATCCGGGGTCACGGACGCCCTTCCCGCGCTGCGCAAGCTGACCTCCGTGCTCCGGTTGCGGCAACAGGACCGGCGGGTCGCCCGCTACGCGCGCACGGCTGTGCGGTTGCTGCTCCAAGCCCCGACCTCAGGATCTGCCAGACGGGAGGTGCGATCGTGACCCGCGCGCGCCAGCCCTCCGTGACGGCGACCCTGCTGCGCTACCTGGCGACGGCAAGCAAACACCACACGATGTACCCTCCGGAGCACCCCATCGTGAAGCGCGCACTGGAGGACCTCGTGCAGGTCGTGGACCTGCTCGTGCGTGATCGGGACTCGGTGACATTCCAGATCTACAGCGACACGTTTTTCCTTGAGAACCAGATGCTGCCCGAGGAGAGTTTGCGCAACGCGGGGTTGCTCACGGCGTGTCTGGATCGCAACGTCGGTTTGTTTGCGCTGCAACACGGCATCACCCCCTCGGAGATCCACGCGTTCGTCGGTCTGTTGAACACTTCGGTCGCCGAGCTGCGAAAGGCCGGCGGTGCGGAGCCTTTCCTCAAAGGGCAAGGGGTGGAGCATATCGCTGTCGGTCCGCCCCGTGATGCGCCGCCGACTGACATGCCGATCCAGGTGGAACCGACCAGCGCCTATGAGGCCGGGCACACCGTGGCACAGGACCTCCGGGCGCAGGCCACACGCCGCCAGCCGCTGGACATGAACAAGGCCCGCGTCTTCCTGTCCGCGGCGATCGAAGTTGTGCTGGAAAACCGCACCGCCTTGCTGACCCTGATGACTGGCAAGAATCATGACGAGTCCAGTTCGTACCACGCCGTCAACGTGGCGATCCTGGCGCTACTCATGGGGACACGCCTCGGACTGGAGCGGGACGCCTTAATGGTGCTGGGGATGGGCGCCCTCCTGCACGACATTGGGAAGGTGCGCATTCCCCAATCCCTGCTGAACCGCGCGACGTGGCTGAGTACGGAAGACCAGGACGTTCTGAACCGCCACCCGGTGCACGGGGGAAACATCCTGCGCGATCTAGAGGGGCTGGGACGGCTCGCGGCGGTGTGTGCCCTCGAGCACCACATCCACTTCGACGGCGGTGGGTATCCCCGGATCGTCGGCAAGGCGCGCCCCCACCTATTCTCGCGGATTGTCGCGATCGCGGACGCATACGATACCGTGACCTCGGCGCGCCGCGGGACCCAACGGGCCCTGCGTGTCGACCTGGCCATGCGCTGGATTGCCGTTGGGCTGGGATCGGTGTACGACCCCGTGGTCGGCAAAGTCTTCCTGCGGATGATGGGCGCCTTTCCCGTGGGCAGCCTCGTGCAGCTGGATCGCGGCGAACTTGCGGTCGTCCTGCGGCCGTCGGAGTCGCGCGTGGATCGCCCGCTGGTGCAACTCCTCCACGAGGGACGCCCGGCGGGAGTCCTCGACCTAGCGGTGGAGACCTCGCGATGGATCAGCGCCGGCATCGACCCGGCGGATGTCAACGTCGACGTGGAGGCGGTGATCACCCCGCCGCTGCCGGCGGCATAAAGCACAAGAGGCGGCGAAGGGAACGCCACCTCTTGTTCTCAACGTACTGGCGTGATTACCGCTTCTTCTTGGCCTTCTTCTTAGCCATTGCGTCCCCTCCCCCTTGCGCCTTGCCTCGACCCGGTGCCAGGATGAGATCGAAGGCGCCGGCGCAGACTGGACGGCTTCTGCCGTCGCGGACATTAGTTCGCCACCACAGGTAGTTCTCCTCCCCTGGACTGCTACAATTCTTGGGATCGGGTCGTCAGAACCAGCAGGCCGCAAGACGGCGCCGCAGAACCGAGGGAGGGAAAATGCGCTCGGTGTGGGGAGTCACCGGTCTCCTGTGCGCTCTCACTCTCGCCGTGGCGGCGAGGAACCCCGCATGGGCACAACAGGGCCCCAGCGATATCGGCGGACACTGGGCCGAAGAGCGCATCCAGTTGCTCGTCCGCCGTAACATCGCCGACCTGAACGCGGACCAGACATTCAGACCCGCTGATCCGATTACACGCGCAGACTTTGTGAAGTGGCTCGTGCTCGCCTCCGGGCTGCCCGTCAATCCGCCACGCGGCGCTCTCTTTGCGGATGTGCCAGCGTCCCATCCCGTCGCGCCCTACCTCGACACCGCGGTGGCCTTCGGTGTCCTCCCGCGTGCCTCTGCGTTCGCCCCAGCGGCTTTCATGCTCCGCGGCGACGCGGTGGTGCTCACTGTCAGTGCGTTGGGATACACCTTCGAGATCGGCGGGCTCGCAGCATACCCGCTCCCCTATGACGACACGGCGGTCTCCTTATCCTTTCGTCCGCTCGCGCCGATGACGCGAGGGGAAGCGGCCAGCCTGGTGGGCGCCTTTGTAGAAGCCGGCGAAGGCGGACTCACACTTCGGTACTCCGTGCCGGTCAGCGTGGGTGTGGCTCTCACCATCGAAAAGCGCGGGGTCTTACGGACGCTCCCCGTGTGGCGGGTTCAGATCGGCGCGTTTGCGAGCGAGGAGAATGCGCAACGTCTGGCTTCTTCCGTGCGTGAACGCGGCCTCCCCGTGTTCATCGACTTGCAGGACGGCGTCTACAAGGTGCGCGTCGGCAGCTTCAGCACGGTGCTCGAGGCCCTCTTCGTGAAAGAGCAGCTGGCTGCGGAAGGATTGCCCACGTGGGTCGTTCAGACGCTGCCGGATTTTGACGCGTTACCTGGACCCGTTCGCACCGCCGCCCTCGTCGTCGACCCGCACAGCGGGGTCCGTCTGCTCCCGACATTCGGGGATGGGCAACGCATGCAGCGGATCCGCACTAGCGCGATCGCTCGAACACGGGGAGCTCTCGCCGCGGTCAACGGCGGGTACTTCGGCCCTAACGGAGATCCACTAGGCTGCTTGATGGTCAGCGGGGATGTGGTCAATGAACCCGATCCGAATCACACATGTGCGGGGTTCACCGCCGACGGCACGCCCGTCTTTGACCACGTGCAGCTAGAGGCGGTGGTCCGCACCCCAGACGGCGAGGCCCCGGTCACCGGTGTGAACCGCGAACGCCGGGCAGACGAACTCATTGTCTACCGGCCATCCTTTGACCAGACCACGGGCACGAATGCGTTTGGCGCCGAGGCCGTGGTGAGAGGTGGGGTCGTGATCCAGCAGGCTGACCTCCGGGGCAACAGTCTGATCCCCCCAGACGGGTTCGTGCTGTCGGGGCATGGCCGCGCCCGGTCGTGGATCATGCAAACCCTGACCCCGGGCACGCCGGTCCTTGTCCGGATGCGATTTGTCCCCCGCTCGGCAGACGCCCGGTGGGATCGCGTGGTCCACGCGATCGGTGGCGGTCCGCACCTCCTGGCAGGCGGCCTCGTCTCTGACGAAGGGTTCGCAAGCACTCTCGTCGGGCGCCGTCATCCCCGGACTGCCCTGGGGGTGCTTCCCGACGGCCGCATCATACTGCTGGTCGTAGACGGACGTTCGCCGCCGCACAGCTTGGGGATGACGCTAGTGGAGCTGGCGTTAGAGATGCGCCGTCTGGGCGCCGTCGACGCGATGAATCTCGACGGCGGGGGGTCGTCCACGATGGTGGTCAGCGGCCGCGTGGTAAACTTGCCGTCTGACGAAAATGGGGAACGGGCGGTCGCCACCTCCCTGCTCGTGCTCCCCGCGGGGCCGGAGCCCCCCGCCCCCTAGCCAGGGCGGGTCCAACTAGTCGTCGAGGAGGAGTCGGCGCGCGTCCTCGGGGGTGTCGATGTCCGTGGCGGCGTTAGGGGAGATCTCGATCGTGGTGACGTTGCGCGGATAGATCGTCAACACGTGTCGCGCCCCCTGATCGCCTTCTAGGAGGAGCAACTCCAAAAACAGGGCTCGATCAAACAACACCGGGGCGCCGTGCACGCCGTCGTAGGCGCAGGCCACGATCTTCGCTTTCGATGTCACGTAGGTGGAGATGAGGCGCTTGATGACGCCACGGTCAATGAACGGCTGATCGGCCAGCATGATGATCGCAGCCCGGGCGTCGTCCGCCAGTGCCTCGATCCCCACGCGAATGGAACTGCTCATCCCTTGGGAGAATTCGGGGTTGTGAAGGAGGCGGGCGGGTGTTCCCTGGAGCTGAGGCCGATACTGTTCGTGGTTGGCGCCCAGGACCACGACCACGTCGGTGCACCCGCCGCCAACGGCGGTCTCTACCGCGCGCCGCACAAGCGGGACCCCCTGATGGGTCAACAACAGTTTGGGCTTGCCCATCCGCGTACTCGCGCCGGCCGCGAGGATGATCGCCGCGACCGGAGGGTGATCGGCCCCGGTCATGCGCGCCGGGCGGCCGGCGTGTGAATCGGCCCCTTGCGCTCCCGCAGGAAGCCACCCCGTCGTCCGGATTCCACCGCGCGGATCTCGCCGATGACAGAAAGGGCGATTTCCTCGGGCGTCTCCCCGCCAATGTCCAGTCCAATCGGACCAAAGATCCGGCCGCGATCGGCTTCGCTGAGTGCCACCCCGTCGCGCTGCAGTTCGTCGAGCATCTTCTCCGTGCGGACCCGCGGCCCCAGCATGCCGATGTACATCGCCTTGGTGCGCAAAAATCCTCGCAACAAGTCCCGGTCATGCATGTAATTGTGGGTCATCACGACCACGTATGTGCGGTCATCCACCGGCACACGAGCGGGCGCCTGCGGTGGCGCGGCCTGGATAAGCTGCCGCGCGCCGGGGAATCG
>MNEU01000025.1 GCA_001917855.1 Armatimonadetes bacterium 13_1_40CM_64_14
ACCGGCAATCTCGTGCTCACCGGCTTTACCGCACCCAAGATCATCTGGATGCGCCGCCACGAACCCGAGCGCTATGCCCGCATCCACCACGTCCTGCTCCCCAAAGACTATGCGCGCTACCGGCTGACGGGCCAGATGGCTTCCGACGTCGCTGATGCATCCGGGACGTCGCTGTTCGATGTGCGACGGCGCGCCTGGTCGGCGGAGATGCTCTCCCGCCTGGACATTCCCCCGGCCTGGCTGCCGACGGTCGCAGAGTCTTCGGAGAAGACGGGAACCGTGACGAAAGAGGCGGCGGCAACGACGGGACTACGCCCGGGGATGCCCGTTGTCGCGGGGGCGGGGGATCAGGCTGCACAGGCCGTGGGAACCGGGATCGTCCGCCCCGGGCTGGTATCAGCGACGATTGGTACGTCGGGCGTCGTCTTCGCCCACATGGCCAAGCCCGAAGTGGACGCACGCGGCCGGCTGCATACGTTCTGCCACGCCGTCCCTGGCCGGTGGCACGTCATGGGGGTGATGCTCTCGGCGGGCGGGTCGCTGCGGTGGCTGCGCGACAGCTTGGCAACTGCCTCCTACGATGAGATGAGCGCCGCGGCCGCGCTCACTCCCCCAGGTGCGGAAGGCCTCGTCTTTCTGCCGTACCTAAGCGGCGAACGCACCCCCCACGCCGACCCTCATGCCCGCGGGGCATTTGTGGGGTTGACGCTCCGTCACGGTCGAGGGCACCTGATCCGTGCGGTCATGGAGGGCGTGGCGTTTGGCCTGCGGGACGCGCTGGAGATCATGCGCGGCCTGGGGATTCCGGTGACGCAAGTGCGGGTTTCTGGAGGCGGCGCCCGCAGCGAACTGTGGCGGCAAATCCTGGCCGATGTCTTCGGACTGGACGTCGTGACTGTCACATCGGCGGAGGGAGCCGCGTACGGAGCTGCACTGCTCGCAGGGATCGGGGCCGGTTTGTATCCGTCAGTCGAGGCCGCATGTGACGCGACCATTGAGATTGCTGACCGCATCGTTCCCGATGCCGCTCGCGCCGCGACGTACGATCGGCTCTACGACGTCTACACCGACCTCTATCACCAGTTGGCGCCTGCCATGCACGCGCTGGGCGGTCTCACCTGAGGGGGCGATGGGAATTGGAGGTCGTCCATGAGTAGGAGCGTCGTGGTCGGTCTTCTGCTGATCCTGGCGACCGCATGCAACCCGATGCGGAGCGGTCGCGCACCGCAGTTCGTCGAAGAAACGTCTGCGGGGTTGTCCAGCGTGTACGACGGGGACTGGGAGTTCTACGTCGGCGGCGGGGTTGCCGCGTTCGACTGTAGCGGCGATGGGCGGCCTGACCTGTTTTTCGCCGGGGGCAGCAACCCTAGTGTGCTCTACCGGAATGTGAGTGCGACCGGTGGCCCGCTGCGTTTCGTCCGCCAGGCCAATAGCGGCGTGGAACTGACGGGTGTTGTTGGCGCGTATCCGATCGACATCGACGGCGATGGTGTGCTTGACTTGGTCGTCCTGCGGGTGGGCGAAACTGTGCTGTTCCGAGGACGGGGAGATTGCACGTTTGAACGGGCGAACGAGAGGTGGGGGTTTGATGGCGGCAATGCCTGGACCACCGCGTTCAGCGCAACCTGGGAAGCCGGGGCGAACTGGCCGACGCTTGCCATCGGCAACTACGTCGACAGGAACAAACCGGGCTCTCCATTCGGGACGTGTCACGATAACTTCCTGTTCCGTCCCGCCCCGTCAGGCCGCGGTTTCGCGGCGCCCACGCGGCTGACTCCCGGCTACTGCGCACTGTCGATGCTCTTCACCGACTGGAACCGCTCGGCCCAGGCGGACTTGATGGTGGCCAACGACCGCCAGTACTACCGCGGTGGTGAGGAGCAGTTGTGGCGCATCCGTCCGGGCCAGCGCCCCGTGCTCTATGGCCGCAGCGACGGCTGGGAGAAGCTACAGATCTGGGGCATGGGGATCGCCTCCTACGACCTGACCGGCGACGGGTACCCCTCCTATTTCCTCAGTTCCATGGCCGACAACAAGCTGCGCACACGAACGGGCAACAAGACCCAGCCGACCTACACCGACAGCGCCCTGCCCCGCGGCGTCACCGCGCAGCGGCCGTACACAGGTGGGGACACCCGACCTTCCACAGCCTGGCACGCGGAGTTCGGGGATGTGGACAACGACGGCCTGATCGATCTGTTCATTGCCAAAGGCAACGTGGAGGCGATGACAGATGCGGCCCAACGCGATCCGAGCAACCTGCTGCTGGGCCAGCCCGATGGGCGCTTTATTGAGGGAGCCCCGGCCGCCGGCATTGTCAGCTTTGCCCGCGCGCGTGGTGCGGCTCTGGTCGACTTCAACCTGGATGGCATGCTCGATCTCGTGGTGGTGAATCGCAAAGAGAACGTGAAGCTCTGGCGCAACATCGGACAAGGGTCGGCGGCGAGTCCCAGAACACCAGGGAATTGGGTCGAGCTGCGGCTGCGGCAGCCTGGAGGAAACCGTGACGCCGTGGGGGCGTGGATTGAGGTGGATATCGGAGGCCGCACGCTTCGCCGGGAGGTCACGGTCGGCGGCGGCCACGCCGGCGGCCAGCTGGGCTGGGTGCACTTCGGTTTGGGCGCGGCCCGGCTCGCGCGCGTCCGCGTGCAGTGGCCGCACGGAGATTGGGGTCCGTGGTTGAGCCTCGCGGCCAACCATTTCACCTATGTAGAGCGGGGACCGCTGCAGAGCAGCGACCAAATGGTGCCCTGGCAGCCCCCGCGCCCGTGAGCGGCAGGACACTTAGGCGTCAGCCGGTAATTAGGGGAGCAAACTCGGACAGCGGATTCGCTATGCCCGTTGCACGGCAGGGGGCGGGATCCCACTGAGTTAGATGTCGGCAAAATCAGACCGAGGGGGTGGTAGTGGTGAAGCGTTTTGTTGCAGCACTCGGGGTCATGGGGATGGTCTTCGTCACCATGGCCGCGGCGTCAGCACAGCCGGCTGTCACGGTTGGCGTGAGCTGGGCCAACTTCCAAGAAGAACGGTGGAAGATCGACGAGGCGGCGATGAAGGCGGCGCTTGAAAAAGGCGGCGCGCGATACGTAAGTGCTGATGCCCAGAGTTCCAACGAGAAGCAGATTTCAGACGTCGAAGGGTTGATCGCCCGCGGCGCCAAGGTGCTGATCATTTTGGCGTGGGATAAAGACGCGGTGCTTCCTGCCGTGAACAAGGCCAAGGCCGAAAAGATCCCCGTGATCGGCTATGACCGGCTGATTGAGACGCCGGGTGTCTTCTATATCACCTTTGACAACCGCGAGGTCGGCCGGATGCAGGCACGGGAAGTGTTCAAAGTCCGACCGAAGGGAAACTATGTGTTTATCAAGGGGAGCAACACCGACCCGAACGCGGATTTCGTCCACAGCGGGCAGCTGGACATCCTGGACGCGGCAATCAAGCGGGGCGACATCAAGGTCGTTGGCGAGCAGTACACGGACGGGTGGCGGCCCGAGGTCGCGCAGAAGAACATGGAGCAGATCCTGACCCGGACTAACAACAAGGTCGACGCGGTCGTCGCCTCCAACGATGGGACCGCAGGCGGCGTGATCGCGGCCTTGGCGTCCGTTGGTCTCGCCGGCAAGGTTCCCGTGTCGGGCCAGGACGGAGACATCGCCGCACTCAACCACGTCGCGAAGGGCAACCAGACGGTTAGCGTCTGGAAAGACGCCCGCGATCTCGGGCGTGGCGCGGGTGAAGTGGCCGTGGCGCTGGCCAAGGGAACGCCGATGAACAAGGTCCCCGGCGCCGTCCAGTTCAAGGGGCCGCAGGGGGTGACGTTGGACTCGATCCTGCTCAAGCCAGTGCCCATCACGTTCAACAACCTGGATCTTGTGATCAAGGCAAAGTGGGCGACGAAGGCGCAGGTTTGTCAGGGGGTCGATGCGGCCAAAGCGCCCCCGGCTTGCAAGTGATGCCCCACTAAGAAGGCGAGTGCCGCCGGTCGGGCCGCGGGCTCCCGGCGGCACTTCAGTTTCACAGGAGTGAGCGTGTCGCTAGAGAGTACTGTCCCGCGTCAGGCGTCCGCCGAGGCCCCGCCGCCGCTCGGTCGGATCAATGTGTTCCAACGGGTCGCCCTGTGGGCCGGGGTGGATGTGCGTCTGGTGGGGATGCTGGTGGCCGTGGCCATCATCTGGGTGGGCTTCCACTTCTTGACGGATCGCACGTTTCTCACGCCCCGCAACCTGTGGAACCTCATGGTCCAATCCAGCGTCGTGGGCGTGATGGTCGGCGGCATGGTCTTGGTGATTGTGGCGCGCCAAATTGATCTCTCCGTGGGGTCTGTGCTCGGCTTTGTGGGGATGGTCATGGCGTTCATCCAGGCTCAGGTGTTTCCACTGGAAGTGTGGTGGAACCCGCTCGCTACAATCCTGACGGGGCTGGCGCTCGGCGCCCTGATCGGGGCCTTCCAAGGCTACGTCGTTGCGTACCTTGAGGTGCCGTCCTTCATTCTGACGCTGGGATCGCTGCTCGCGTTCCGTGGCGGGGCCTGGCTGGTGACCAGCGGGCGAACGATCGCCCCGCTCGATACCACCTTCCAGATTTTCGGGGGCGGCGTCAACGGCTCGATCGGTGCGACCTGGAGCTGGGTCGTCGGGGTGGCGGCCATCGTGCTGGTCGTCAGGTATTTCATCAGCTCCCGGGCACGTCGGCGCAAGTATGGGTTCGCGGTGCGCCAGCCTTGGGCCGAGTTCTTGGTCATCGCCATCAACATGGCCTTCGTGGCCGGGTTCATTGAGTTGATGAACTCCTATCCGTACCCTGGCACCACCGTGCCCCGCGGCCTCCCTGTGCCAGTTCTGCTCATGCTCACGCTGGGCGTGCTCATGAGCACGGTCCTGCGCTCGACCCGCTTCTGGCGCTATGTGTTCGCCATCGGCGGCAACCCAGAAGCGGCGCGCTTCTCCGGGATTCCCACCCGCCGGATTACCTTGACCGTCTTTGTCATCATGGGCGTCCTGGCCGCGATCGCGGGGATCATTGCCACAGCACGTCTGAACGCGGGGACCAACTCGGCCGGCGAACTGGCGGAGCTGAGTGTCATCGCGGCTGCCGTGATTGGCGGCACGTCGCTATCGGGGGGCGTGGGCAGCATCCCGGGGGCGTTGATTGGGGCCGTTTTAATGGAGAGCCTGCGCAATGGCATGGTGCTGATGAACATGCCCAGCGCATTGCAAAACGTCGTCCAGGGCGCGGTCCTCGTGCTGGCGGTGTGGCTGGATGTGCTCTACCAACGTTTCCGCCGGCGCTGACCGAACCCATAAGGAGGAATTTCCTGATCCGCTCGCCGCTCGTCGAGATGCACAACATCTACAAGGCGTTTGGGGGTGTGCACGCCGTAGAGGACGTGAGCATCGACCTCTACCCGGGCGAGGTCGTAGGTCTAGTAGGACATAACGGGGCCGGGAAAACCACACTGATCAAGATCCTCTCCGGAGTCTTCCAGGCCGACAGCGGCCGGATCTACATCGACGGGCGCGAGGTCATGATCCGCAACCCCGGGGACGCGCGGGGGTACGGTATTGAGACCATCTACCAGAATCTGGCCCTGGCTGACAACCTGGACGCGCCGGCCAATATCTTCCTGGGGCGAGAACTGATGCGCGGCTTCGCCCTGAATGAAGACGCGATGGAGGCGGAGAGCCGGAAAGTGTTAGATCGGCTCCGCATTACGCTCACCTCCCTGCGGGATAGCGTGCTGACCCTCTCGGGGGGTCAACGCCAGGCGGTCGCGATCGGGCGCGCGCTCTACTTCAACGCGCGCATTCTCATCATGGACGAACCCACCGCCGCCCTCGGGCCAGCCGAGGCGCGCCAGGTTGGCCAACTGATCAAACAGCTAAAGGGCGAGCGCGTCGGGATCTTCCTGATCAGTCATGACATCCATGACGTCTTCGAGTACGCGGACAGGATCAGTGTGCTCAAAACGGGCCGCCTGGTTGGTACGGTGCGCAAGACCGAGGTTACGCAAGATGACGTACTCACCATGATCATCGCCGGCGCCCTCCCCCAGCATGGGGTTGTCCCGCCACCCGTTTCGCACTGAGGGATGGTGGACGTCAGGTTTGTCGAACGGGCCTGGCCACGATCTCACCCGCTCCCGGCAGGCAGGTACACAGGTCACATCCGATCGCTCCGTATGAAGTACCTCCTCGCGTAAGCAACGATTTCTCTGTCGGTCGGATGATCCACGGTCTCAATACCAACAACTCTTGCTTGGAGCTTCTTGTCGTGGTCCTGCAGGTACCTGAGAAATTCGAGCTTCGCTGACGACGGACCAACGATGAGAACGGCATCAGTACCGTCGAGTAATCGCGCGACCTCATGGAAGAACCTCTTGGCGTCATCGGGGTGCTCTTTTGCCTCTCCATGCCCCTTGGGATGCCTATGTATAACGTGTTGCGGAGATAGGATCGTTGTTTCGTCGATTGCCTCTGGTTGGACGTGGCCGACCGTCTCCGGTTGAACGTGGAAGACGCGAGCTTCCTTGTGATCGATCCAGACGACCGCGTGCGTAGGCATGATGTAGTCCTCCACACTCAAAGTAGATCATTCGACGATTCGAGCCTGCTTCCGCTTCAGACCGATCTTGCTCGAGAGATCCCAGCTGCAGAGAATTCATTAGGATGATTGGGAGGGTCACCTCAAAAGCCAATATGAAGCCACGGATCACTGTTCTCACATAGGAGTGAATGATTTGGAGAAATCGGTGAAATTCTAGTGCGACGGACTCGGGCTTCTGACACAAGGAATCGTGGGGACTGAGTTTTGAGTATGGGCTGTCGCATTCTTCAATTTGCAAAATGGTTTGCAACTCGCGGTTTGGCCGAGGAGTAGTATTGCTCGTGATGCCAAGATTCCGCGCCATTCGCCCAGTGCCACGGAATTTACGATCGGCCACAATGTGGGCAGCAAACTGGAAGTAGATGCGGTCATGGAGCAAGCGAGAAAGGCAGGCGCAGGGATCATCAAGCCTGCCGGAGATACGTTTTGGGGCGGCTACGCTGGATATTTCCAAGACCCTGACGGTCATTTGTGGGAGATCGCATGGAATCCGCAGATGGTGATTCAGGAGGAGTGG
The DNA here is from genome assembly GCA_001917855.1 of Armatimonadetes bacterium 13_1_40CM_64_14. GTDB lineage: Bacteria > Sysuimicrobiota > Sysuimicrobiia > Sysuimicrobiales > Kaftiobacteriaceae > 13-1-40CM-64-14. The sequence goes on from MNEU01000025.1 coordinate 7,121, forward strand.
TAGTACGCAGGCCGGAGCTAGAAACGCTACTACTTGGGACCCGTCAGGTTTGTCTCTGGGATTCGGCATCGAGTGAAACACATTGGCCCATGGAAGGTGTGGCCGCGATAGAGATGGCGTTTCCGCTCTCTTCAGATCGCCGATTGTCAACAAGGATATTTTCGCCCGTCATCCCTGATCGCATTTGGTCATTGTGCTTGCCGGCGATCCGTGCAACACTATGTGAGTAGCGCACGGTTGCTGCAGCAGTCGCGATCGCTAGTACGCAAGCTTCCTTCCTCTCGATTCAGTCCCCCTGGAGACAATTACGTGGAGCCCACCGGGATAAGCGAATCGCCGGGTAGGCTGCCCACTCTCGTTCACCGCAGGGAGAGTGAGGAAAATTCTCAGAGGAGAACCACATGTCACTGGAAGAGAACCGCATGTCACCTGAAGAGACCAAAGCTCTTGGCCGCCGTCTCGTAGAGGCGCTCAACACGGGCAACCTGCCCGTTATCGACGAAGTGTTCGCCGCCGGCTACGTTGACCGCAATCCCTTTCCTGGGACAACCCCGGATCGGGAGGGCCTCAAGCAGGGCCTAGCCAAGTTTCGGGCCGCCTTCCCAGACTACCGCTACACGATTGAGGACGAGATCACGGCAGGCGACAAGCTCGTTCACCGGCTCTCGGCGCGGGGCACGCAGAAGGGCGAGTTCCAGGGCGTGAAGCCGACGGGCAAGCAGGTCAACTGGACGGAATTTCATATCGCCCGTCTTGCCAACGGTAAGGTCGTGGAGCACTGGGGCATCGAGGATCAGCTCGGTATGATGCAGCAGCTCGGGCTTGTTCCTGTAGCGAAGGTTCCGGTATCGGCGTAAGGGACTCGAAAGAACCATAGACCGGTACGCGACGTTTAGTGACCAGGACGGTAGGAGTGACTTCCTAACGTCCTGGTATCGTTTAGGAAGCAGGAGCCCCCGAGGGTGTTGACGAGCTGCTGGTAGAAACTTGCAGGAAACCCACGACTCTGGGACATTTCGTCATTGCGCCTGCACCCGATTTGTGAGATAATATGATCGCGTTACAGAGTCTGGATAGGATCTGTGATAGCTCTTAAGGTAAAGGGGTTACAGCATGGCAACAGGGACCGTGAAGTGGTTCAACAGTGAGAAGGGTTATGGGTTCATCACTCCGGAGGACGGCACGAAGGACGTGTTCGTGCACTTTAGTGGCATCGAGGGCGAAGGCTACAAGTCCCTCAATGAGGGTCAGAAGGTGGAATACGCGGTGACGCAGGGCCAGAAGGGCCCCCAGGCATCCGGGGTCCGACCTATCGGCTAGTCCCTCAACACACTCAGGAGATGAAAACGGGCCGGGGCGACAACGCTCCGGCCCGTTAAGTTTCGTGTAGGACCCGTGTAGGACGTTCTCGCAGGAGGCTTCGTCGTCGCACCGGTCAGGCGGCAAGGCAGACGGGGCTTACGAGGCCCGATTGTCTGCACAAAGTTCCGCTCGGCCAGCCTCTTAGACAACCTGCGGGAAGGGAGGAGAAGACCATTGACTAGGGACTCCGGTCTCTGTCCATCTCCTGGACTACGGACGGAGACTACCCGCCCAGGATTTGTTTGAGTTGCTCTGATGAGATGTTTCCCCCACTCAGGACCAGGGCTATAGTTTTCCCACGGTACTGATCGCGTAGCTTCAACGCGGCAGCCAATGCTGCCGCCCCTGCCGGTTCAGCCAGAGTCTTCGCCTTCTCAAGGTAAAGCCGTACCCCCTCTTGCAACTCCGCATCTTCCACCAGGATGAAGTCGTCCAGTCCCTGCCACATCATCTGCTGGGGCAGCATGAAAGGCCGTCTGGTGGCCAAGCCTTCGGCGAGCGTTCCCATGGCTGCTTCGGTCGGGCGCCGATTCTTCCACGTCAGGTAGGCAGCGGGTGCGGCAGCCGACTGGACACCGATGACCCGGATGCGCGCGTCGATGGTCTTGGCGACCAAACAAGCCCCCGCGGCACCGCTTCCGCCGCCAACGGGGATGAAGACCGCCTCGATGTCGGGCCGCTCGTCTAGAATCTCCAGGGTTTGTGTGGCGACGCCCGCAATCAGATCCGGTTCATCTCCGGATGAGATGTACCGCAGCTCCTCCTCTTTTGAGACCCGCTCACAGTAGGAGCGGGCGTCGTCGAAGTCCTGACCGTGAACACGGATTTCGGCTCCATAGCCCCGCATCGCCTCGACCTTTACCGGGTTAGCCCGCTCCGGGATCGCGATGATGGCCCGAATGCCGAAGAGAGTTGCCGCATAGGCAATGGATTGGCCATGGTTGCCGGTGGATGCGGTGATCACGCCCCGGGTCCGCTGCGCGGCCAAGCGCGACATCAAATAGATGCCCCCGCGTATCTTAAAGGCGCCGATGGGCTGATAGTTTTCGTGCTTAACATAGACTTGGGCGTTCAGTAGTTGATCCAACGCCGGATAGCGATGCAGAGGTGTGCGCGGGAGGTGGGCTTGAATTACCTGACGGGCCCGCAACACATCTGAGAAACTGGGTGCAGGCATTTCCTTCATCAATCAGCCTCCAGGATCACTGGCAGAGTTCGTGAAGAAACAGGGGATGACCTCGGCATTGTGAGTAATCTTATCCGGGCGGCGTTTTCCAGGCCTGTGGATCGATGAGAACTCGAGACCGTACATCTACCCATTCGTCACCGCAATCGGTGAAGGGTGCCCGATGACCTCCGTGGACATGTTTCGCCTCACGGACCGCATCGCTGTCGTCACGGGCGCCGGACGCGGGCTCGGACGGGCGATGGCAGTGGCGCTTGCCGGAGCCGGGGCCGATGTCGTTGCGGTCGGCCGGCGGCCGGCATCCGACCTCGTGGCCGAAGTCGAGCGGCTGGGTCGCCGCTGCGTGGCCCTTCGGGCCGATTTGGAGGATCCCGTCCAGGTGGAGACCGTGATCCCCCGCGCGCTTACGGCGATGGGACGGGTGGACATCCTCGTGAATAACGCCGGACTTATTGTCCGGAAGCCGGCGGTCGACGTCACCGCCGAGGACTGGCATCGGGTCATCCAAGTCAACCTGCACGCGGTGTTCCGGCTCTGTCAGGATGCCGCGCGCGACATGCTGCCACGCCGGCGCGGCAAGATCATTAACGTGGGTTCTCTCATGAGTTTTGAAGGCGGGATCCTCATCAGTCCCTACACCGCGAGCAAGGGGGCCATCGGACAGGTAACGAAGGCGCTCGCGAACGAGTGGGCGCCCCACGGCGTCAATGTGAATGCGATCGTCCCAGGGTATATAGCGACGGATCTAACGCAGGCTCTTCAAGACGATCCCGTCCGCAATCCCGCGATTCTCGCACGTCTTCCCGCGGGACGGTGGGGGCGTCCGGAGGATCTGGCAGGCGCCGTCGTGTTCCTGGCGTCGGCCGCCTCTGACTACGTACACGGTCATCTGCTGGCCGTAGACGGCGGATGGCTGGCGCGGTGACCCGCTCGGCGGAGTGTCGTCAGACCCCAGGTTCTAGTGCCCCGTTACCCCGTCAACCCCGTTTGGCGAGGAGCGTGTCGAGTGCGGCGTAGGACTGGGTCATGCCCTGTTCCATGCCCGAGTTCAGCATGCCGTCGCGCTCTTCGGTGGTGTGGGCCAGCAGCGTGGTGACGACCCGCGTGCGACCGGCGCCGAGGCCCTCGAAATTGACGGCCTCAATCATCACGTAGCCCGGCATGCCGTCCCACTCGAAGGTTTGTACGAGGCGCTGGGGCGGTGTCACCTCGCGGTAGCGTCCCTCGAAGCCCTGAGGGCCGTCGGAGCTGTGCTCGACATACCGCCAGTGCCCGCCGCGTTCCACCTCCATGCGTTCGATGACGAGTTTGTTGCCGCGTCCCCACCACTGTGCGATCAACTTCGGGTCCGTGAACGCTTGCCAGACGCGCGCGCGAGGCGCGTTAAAGACGCGCTCGATGCGAATCTCGCGATCGGTGGGGGTGGTTACCCTCGCAGTCGCGGCGGGGGTCTTTCCGGTGGTGCTCATGATTGGGCTCCTTTTGTGATCCAGGCGGTTTCATTATCGAGCCGACGCGAGCCTAGTCTGCAGTGTCGCACCCGCCCCACTTTCTCCGTGGTGACCAGCCCGGCGCCCTCGAGGATCCTGACGTGTTTCTTGATGCCCGTGAGAGTCATCTCGAAGTTCGCGGCCAAGGCGCTGATCGAAGCGTCCCCGCGCCCGAGACGTTCCAGGATGCCGCGGCGAGTCGGATCAGACAATGCCGCGAAGGAGATATCGAGCTGAAGTGAATACTGAACCATATGGTTTAGTATATTCTGAGACGCGGAGTGGTGTCAAGAGGGAGGTGGACTTTTTAACACATGGAGGGTGAGTTCGATCGGGGCGATTGCGCCTGAGGAGCCTGAAGCGACAGGAGGGATCTTCTGGGATAATTCCTGGGGTGGTTCATTTCTCGAGTCGATCTCGAAGACCCAAAGCCCGCCCGAGCACCGCTACCTGGACGTTAGCGAAGTCCCCAGCAAAGACGTTGGGGGCGCGAAGTGCGCCCCCAACGCCATAGACCCGGTTTTACGGCTTAGGATTTAGAATCCTTCTCTCCCTCCCGCTTGATTCCCCACTCCACAACTCCATCTTCGAGCCTGTCTGTGGACAAGGGCCTGGCCTCGTCGACCTTAACTTCGGTCTCCGGCTGCGGGATCGGCGTGCCAGGCGGTAGAGCCTTCGCCCGCTTGGGAGGCTTCGATGGTTTCTGGACCTTAGCGACGATACGAACCTCTTCCTTGCGGATTTGTCGCGCCGGGGTCGAAATGGTCTGAGGCGCCTGGACGGGGATCTTGTGCTCGGGCTGTGTTGCCGCAGGCGTCGGCGCCGTCTCCTGAGTCTTCGCAGCTATCCCAAGAACCTGCTTCCAGCTCCGCCGCACGGCACCGGGGAGGAGTTGCGCATTATCGACAGGCGGTGCCGCAGACAGCGCTACCTGCTTCCGCTCGCGTGCTGGCCTTACGGGTTCGGGGGACTGTGTAGCCATTTGAGGAGACTTCGCAGCCATCCGAAGGGCGCGTTTCCGGCTCCGCCGCACCGCTCGTGGGACGAGATGACGGGCCGCCGTCTTTCCATGCAGGTTCGGTGTTTCCATGACCCGGTGTCCCATGTGCGGAAGCCTCCTTGGTGAGGACCCCCGCTGCCCAGGCGGCATGGGGGGGAAGTACGGGCTGTTCCAGTCTCGGATCGCGTCTGGGGTGGGTCTGCCCTCAGAACAAATCCGGTAGACGTACGGCTGGGTGGTGGCGGACGTCCGGGACGTCTTTTGTTATGCCCTCACGCGGCCTCCCGCCGGCAAGATCGGCTCCGGTATCTTGGGGTAATCGAGCAGTTCCTGGGGCAATACTCAATAGTCAGGAGGAGGCGACTCATGCTCGGTCCATTCGTGTGGTATTTCCGGAGGATACAAGCCCGGCGGAGAGGCAGATACGACGGCGCGCAAGGAGTGCCGGCCCCGCAGGAGGCAGAGACGTTTCCCCCTGGCGAGTTCCGTCTGAAGGCGACGGCCGATCGGGAGTTGGAGGGGCTCGCCCGCCGCTGGTCGTACATCGATAGGCGCCTTAAGGGACGGTACTGTGGCCTGTTGCGTGAACTCCGTCTGCTGAAGATCACACTGACAGAGATGGAGTTCGAGTCCAAGAGGCTGAAAGACGTCCACGAGGCCAATGCGGGCGCGATCGATCTCGAGCTCAAGGCCAAGCGCGGCACGCGAGGATTTGAACACGAGTGGCGGATGAATCCCCTCGGCTACCTCCTATTTATGGTGGCGATTTTGATTGGCGAGTTTCCGCTCAACGCCATCGCCTTCCGGCTGTTCGGGGAGGCGGAGATCCTCACGTATGTGATGACACTGGTCCTGGCCGTCTCCCTCGTAGGGAGCGCGCACGTCTTGGGGATTTTCCTCTCAATGGAGCAACCCAGTCGGGTCCAGAAGATTTTGCTGACCGTGTGTGTGCTGGCGCCGTTGGGAGCGATCTCCGCCATTGCTTTGGTGAGGGAGGCGTACGTCGCGGAAGTGGGAAAGGCGGTCATGAGCCCTCGGGCGGTGACCGCCGTCTTTGTGCTGATTAATCTGCTCATCTACGCGATCGCCACTGTCCTGTCGTACCTGACGCACGACCCAGTGGCGCGGCAGGTGCGCATGAGCGAGATCCCCCACCAGCGACTCCAACGGCGGATGACCCGCTTACAGCGCCGGAAGGAAAAGTTGGAGATCCGGTTGCAGTACATGGTGGCCTGGCGGCAAAAGTCCCTTCAGGCGATGATGCACGCTGCGCAAATCATCAAGCAGGAATTCGAAGAGCTGATTGAGGAGTATCGGATGGGCAATCTGGAGGCGCGCGCCGAAAAGGTGGTTCCTTCGGCGTTCAAGAACCATCCCGAATTCACGTTCCCGCTGACCCTCCAGGTCCTCGACTGGTACTGTCCGGAAGTCCCTGACCTCGTGGCCACGAGCCGGGTGCTGACCTCAAGCAAAGAACCCACACCCTAAGGATGAGATGACACCCGCTGTCCGTCGCCTGGTCGTCCTCACCGCCACCCTGGCGCTGTTCGCGTCTGGGTGCGGGGGCAAGTCTGCGCAGACGCACGTCACCGTCGTCTTGTTCCACGTGACGGGAAGTACCTATAAGGGAAACGTCCGGGGGCAATACCTGACGGATTTCGCGAAGATCCTGCGCGGCCCGGCGTCGGGGGGCGTTCTGGTCGGCGATGTCATCGACGATAATCCCCTGGCGCACTCCTCCTACCCCATCAATGCGTCATTTGACCGCTTCAACCCGATGGGCGAGAACAAGCTGGACTACGAGCGCCGGATCCGCCAACAGCGGGACGAGGTGATGAAGGCGGCGGAAGCGCTCGTGCGGAAGCCCCCGTCGGGTCGCCTCGGCCACAACATCATCGACTCGATGCAGCTCGCTGAGAGTGCCTTTGCGACCTTCCACGGGGACCACGAGCTGCTCGTCGTTTTCTCGGACATGATCGAGCAGTCCAAACGGTATGACTTTACCGGCGAGAACCTGACGGCAGCTCGCATCGACCAGATCATTAACCAGGAACGATCGGCCGGACGCGTGCCGGATTTGCGGGGAGTCGACGTGTGCGTGGTGGGAGCGGGAGCCTCCCCGACTGGAGGACTTGCCACAGAGAGGTTGCTTGCGATCAGGCAGTTCTGGCTCGCGTACTTCCAAGCGACTGGCGCGCACCTGCCCAAGGAGCGGTACAGCTCCGCCTTGCTCAAATGCCCCTGATTGCCTGACAATCGCAACAGTCTCCCGTTTGGAACGGGACGGCACGGAGTGTCATTACGCTGATCCCTGTCACGACCGCGCTCCCCCGGGTTTCGCGCGACCGTCGAAATCGGCTCCCGCCGTCGCGATGACCCGGCAGGAATTCCTCGACCTTCTCACCTGGATCCACGCGGAAGTTCCAGATGCATCCCGCACTCTCGCCCGCCTCCGCCGGCAGCGGCAGGCGCCGTTCTTGAGAGTTCTGCTCGGGACGATTCTGTCGCATCAGACCACGAGCCGGCAGACTCGCCTGGCCACCGAGCGATTGTGGAGGTCCTACCAGACTGTTGAACGCTTGGCAGAGGCAGAGCCAGCCCAGATCGCCCGCCTCATCCGCAACGTGGGGCTTGGGGGCATCAAAGCCCGGCGTGTCGTAGCGATCGCCGCGGAGATCGCAGAACGGTGGACGAGTGCCACGCGGCTGGCGCGATACGTGGGGTCTGCGCCTCTGGAAGACGCGCGGCGCGCGCTCCTGGCGTTGCCGGGGGTGGGACCCAAGACCGCCGCGGTCGTGCTGCTGTTTCGATTCAACCGGCCCACCTTCCCGGTAGATACGAACATCCTGCGCGTTGCCCAAGGACTAGGATGGGTGGGGAGGGGGGCTGATCCCGAGGACGTGCGGGCGGTCGTCGAGAGGATCCTTCCGCGAGATCCTGCCCTTCTGCTCAAGGCGCACGCCTACCTGATTGCCCTCGGGCGGGTCACGCAGCGTGGAAGGAGACAGGACCTGATCGATAGACTCCGGGACTTCGGGGCCGGTCGTGGCGCAGTAAAACGATCCTCCTCTCGCCGAGCCGCGAGGATGTGACGCGCGCAAGTCAGGAGCTCACAGTGTCCCGATACATGTGCGCGCAAGATTGCCCGCGGTGGTCGCCAATGAGCGAATTGTGCAGCCGGCAGTGGGGAAGAGGGGTTCAGGCTGATTCGATGCTATCTCCGACGCGGATCATCCCGTCGCTCAGAACCTCTGCTCGGAGACCGCCTCGGTGCACGAGGCCCCGCAGGACTCCCTTCTGACTGAGACCTTCTAAGTGAGCGCAGGGCTCGCATAGTCTCGCGCCCGCGAAGATCACGGAGCCCACACGGAAGCGGCGCCCCACGAGATGGTTGAGCGCCACCCCCTGGGTCACGATATTTCGTCGGGCCGACGTCGGGGGAATCGCAATGCCATAGTCGCGTTGGAGTGCCTCAATCGACTCTAGCTCGATGAGTGTAACGTGGCGCCCAGATCCGGGCGTGGCGGAGTAGGTTCCAACCCCCAGGCAGTACCGGTCTCCGTCCAGTCCTTTTCCGGCCAATGCTCGAACCTCCCCAACTGACTCCATGGGGCTGTTCGCCGTTGGCGTGATGCAAATGGCGGTGACATTCCCTAACCGCATCGGTCACCCACGGATGCTGATCTCGCGTGGTCTGCCTCATGCCAGGCGATTTTCGTTAAGCGAACGCACCGCACATCCTGATATTAGCAGATGGAAGATCTCAAAAGGCATCTACGGCCGCCGAAAGCGGATTCTGCGCGAGTGGTCTGGTCTAACGGGAGAGTTGTTCAGTCCGAATCCCACGCCCGGAGCCATTTGCTCCGGTGCGACGTCATCTGCGAGTTACTTGGCATAAGGCTTTCGGCCCGCAACGAGGACGCCGACGCAATTGGCAAAGAACGCGCCCGCGGCACTGGATTGTTCCAGGGCAGCCCGCCATCGCTGCAGCTCAGCGGCCGTGAGCACTCCGTTTGCGATCGCTTGGTCTTCCGTGTCGTCGCGCAGCAAAATCCGGCGTGCTAGGGGAAGATTCGTGAGGGGGATGGTGATGGTGCGTATTTCCAATCCTTCTAGATCGCTGCCTGAAAAGGCGATGGAGTTGTCGGCCGATATAGCCATGTCGCTGCAGGTGGTCAGCTCTGTAGCGGATCAGCCTCCGTTCCACATCTCT
>MNEU01000077.1:0-15979 GCA_001917855.1 Armatimonadetes bacterium 13_1_40CM_64_14
AAGCTGATCGCGTGCGATGCCCGCGGCACGGTGCATTGCGCCAACGAAGGTGCGGCGACGTGGTTCGATGTGGCGAAGGCGGCAATCGAGATCGCGGGACTCCACACGACGGTGGCGCCATGCACGACGGCGGAGATGCCCCGCCCTGCCCAGCGGCCGGCGTTCAGCGTGCTGGACTGCACGCGGTACGAGGGCATCGTGGGATCTCCGCTGCGCCCGTGGCAGGCCGCGCTGAAACAATTAACATCTTGACGCCTCGGTAGTTAGGTCGCACTTTGCTAGCTTCCCGTCGAGCCCTTGGGGAAGCTGGAGAAGCATGACACTGTACTCGATCGTGGCGGCGGGCGCCTTGGCGCTCTCCACCCTGGTTCTGAATCGCTCATACGGCCAGGTCCCCACTCAAGGGCAATCCCAGCTTCTTGGTGGATTGCCTGCCGGGATGACCGCTGATCAGCTGGCCCAGCTGGTGCAACAGAACCCCCAGTTCGGGAACCTGATCCGCCAGCGGCTGCAGCAGTCAGGGCTAACGCCCGACCAGGTCCGGGCCCAGCTCACCGCCAGCGGCTACCCGGCGAATCTGCTGGACGCGTATCTGAGCCCCGCGCAGCTCGGGCCGACTACCGGAGCGCCTTCCACGCAGATCCTGGGCGTGCTCCAGGCTCTCGGCATGGCAACGGGTTCCGTCTCGGCAGACTCCCTCTTTCCCGAGGCGGGCATCGCCCGCGGCGCACCGATACCCGCTGAGTCCCTCGCCGTCGGCAACTACGTGTTTGGGGTCGACGTCTTCCGTCGCGCCACGACGCAGTTTCTGCCGCAGCTGGCGGGTCCCGTCGATCCGATGTACCGCCTCGCCCCGGGGGACGTTTTGGTGGTCGTGCTGACAGGCGGCGTGGAGCAAGCCTACCAGCTCACAGTCACGCGCGATGGCTTCGTCAACATCCCCCAAGCGGGACAGATATTCGTGAATAACCTCACGCTCGAGGGCGTACGGACCGTGTTGTACGAGCGATTGGGGCGCGTGTACTCGAAGCTGCGTGGCCCGGACCCCACGATCAAGCTCGATGCGACCGTGGGCCGGGTGCGAATCAACCAGATCTATGTCATCGGTGAGGTGACACAGCCCGGCGCCTATCAGATCAGCGCTCTGGGAACGGCGCTCAGCGCACTGTACGCGGCAGGAGGGGTCACCACGCGGGCGGACATGCGGCAGCTGGAAATCCGCCGGGTCGGCAATGTCGTGGCGACGCTCGATCTATACGACTACCTGCTGCGGGGCGACAAGCGCGGCGACATCCGACTCGAAACCGGCGACGTGGTATACGTACCGCTCCACGGCACGCGAGTGCAGGTCACGGGCGCGGTGCTACGCCCCGCGATCTACGAGTTGAAAGACGGTGAGACGCTGCCCGACGTGTTGCACGCCGCCGGCGGCTTCAGGGCCAACGCAGCGGTCGATCGCCTGACGATTCATCGCATCCTGCCCCCGGCCCAGCGCAGGCCCGGACCACTTCCCCGGGCCGCGATGGACGTGGCGCTGACGGTCGCCGCTTCAAGCGAGCAGCACGGAAGCGCGCAGCCGGGTCAGGCCGCGAGCGCCGCAGCCCCTGATCCGCTCGGCGGAGTGATCATCCCAAGCTTGCCACTCGACAACGGGGACTCGGTAGTCGTGGATTCCATCGGCCCGCTGGACAGCCTGCTGTACGTCGGGATCAACGGCATGGTCAACAAGCCGGGGCGCTATCCCTGGCAAGAGGGGATGACGCTGCGGGACCTCATGAAACTCGCCCGCGGCCCCAAGATCGGCGCCTACTTGAAGGATGCCGAGATCGCCCGGCTCCCGGGTGACCGCTCGCAGGGCCAACTCGCGGACACGCTCCGCGCGCCGATCGACTCGACGTACTTGCTGGAACGCGATCGAGCGGGCCACTACATCGGCCCGGCCGGTCAGGGATTTCCCGGTAGCGGCGCCCCGGAGTTTCCGCTCCAGCCGTACGACGAAGTCTTAGTCCTCAAACAGGCTCACTTCGAGCTGCAGCGCACCGTGCAAGTGCGGGGCGAAGTGCAGTTTCCGGGCACCTATGCGCTGCGGTCCAAGAACGACCGGCTGACCGATGTGCTGGATCGGGCAGGCGGCCTGACGCCTCAGGCGTACGCGAACGGCATCCGCTTTTTTCGCCGCGACGCCGGCGCTGGGCGCGTGGGCCTCGAGCTCGCGAAGGTACTGAAGAACCAACGCGATAAGGACAACATCGTGCTGACGGATGGCGACTCGCTGTACATCCCCTCCTACGTGCCGACCGTGCGGGTGGAAGGTGCAGTCAACTCACCCGGGAGCGTCACGTATGTCCGGGGTCAGGGGCTCGATTACTACTTGAGTGCGGCGGGTGGGGTCTCGTTCAAAGGGGACAAGAAACGGATCTTCGTACAGCAGCCCAACGGTAACGTGCGGGCCGTTCGTAAGCGGCCCCTCTTCTTCGGGACCAGCAAGCCGGCGCCCGAGCCGGGCGCGTTGGTGGTCGTGCCGGTGCGCGACACGACGGCGCAATCGCAGACCGGCACGATCATCGCCGGGGTCGCGCAGATCATCGCTGCGCTGACGACCATCATCGTGGTTGTGGTGACGCGCCCATAAAGACGGTCTAGCGGCGCAGCGCCGAACATCAGCGGCCGCCGTCGCCCCGCGTCACGTACCGAGCGAACCGTCCCGGCAGCCACGAGGCCAGCGCCGAGCGGCGCAGCCGCTGGAATTCCGCGTAATCCCCTTGCATGACGCGCTGCTGCCGGCCCACCGCGTCCTGCCCGAACGCTGCCACTACGGCCACCAGCGCGCCGATGAGAAACCCCGTGAGGAGCACCACGAGGAGACTGGTGTTCGGCCGCACCGTCCCTTCGGGTCGATCAACGATCGTGATAACGGGGGTGTCCCGCACCTCGTCCACCCGCGCCTGTTCGTATCCCTGGGCGAGGGAGGTATAGACCTGTTGCCGTAAGGTGACTTGGCGTTGAAGACGAGCGGCCTGCACTGCCGATGACGGTGAGTCCTGATACCGCCGGTTCCGTTCGATGAATCGCTCCAGCTCATCCTCCGCGTCCTGAAGCAGTTGCCGTGCCTCTCGCACCCGCTGCTCGACGAACACCCGCTCGGCGCGCGCTTTCGACTGCCGCTTCTCCAGGTTGAACTGACTGACCAGCTCGAGCAGACGGCGATTCAGCGCCACCGAGAGATCCGGCCACGGGGCGATTACGCGCAATGTTACCATGTCGGCTCGGAGGTCCGCCGCCACGTACACGTCTTCGTCGAGACGGTCGACCGCGTTGCGGATCCGTTTCTCGCGACTGGCCCCGCCCACACCATAGAGCTCAACCAGGGTCCCCTGAAGCGTATCGGAACTGCCCTCGCTGCGGGCGAACCGATACGTGGTGAGCACCGCTTCGCGCAGCAACTCTTGAGCCTTGAGCAACTTGGTGTAGAACACTGATGATTGATTGTCGCCGCCCGGCGTGATGTTGATGCCGAACTGCAAGGCCAAGCCCGCGAGATTCTGAGCCTTGGCAGCCTGCGGCGTGAACTTCGATTCGGCTACATAGTCCAACCCGCGGAGCGCCACGATACCGCCGGCCACAAGCACCCCAAGCAAGGGCAAGCGGACAAGTCGCCGGGGATGCTGCAGCAGCACGATCAGGGGAGCGACGAGCGAACGCCCAGGCTCCCCGCCCTGCGCATTCCCTCCGCTCGACGCTCCCTGCTGGTCCACCACCAGTCCCTCCAGCCTCAGCGGAAGTAGCGATCGGCGATGTAGCGGGCCGATGCCTTCACCAGCCGCGCCACGCGACGTGAGCGCACCAAGCCCGTGGACGAATGGTCGTCGTGCGACACCCGAATGCCCGGATGATAGATCACGCGTAGCCCCAAGTGCCGCGCCGTCTCGGCCACATATATCTCTTCACCGAACAGAAAGGAAGGATATACTAGGCTACCCCCCCGTTCAAAAAAGCGGCTGGAGAAGATCACGCACGAGCCTTGCGGCGCGTAGATGGACTCCAGCGGGGGAATCCGGCGCGCCGCCCCATCGGAGGGGGCCTGACGCAGCGGGTCCAGAATGTAATGCTTCAGCAAGTACTTCGTCGCGTGCTTCGCGGCCGCGAGCAGTTCATACGCATTCAGCGTGGCCCAGGTCCCGAACACGATCTTGTACATGTGCATCGCGGCCGCGCCGGGCCGCTGTCGCATCCTCGGATTGAGGTCGCGACGCGACCGGCGCGACCAGATGGACGGTGCCACGACGCCTACGTCGTCCGCGGCGTGGAAGTCCTGCAGGCGGTTCAGACAACAGGGGTCGTCGAAGCGGATGTCCACGTTCGACACCACCACCCAGTCCGGCTCGCCGTGCACGGCGACGTATTGCCGCAGGCCGTAGTCTGCACCGCAGAAGTATCCCAGGTTCCGCGGCGCCCGCACGTACAGCACCCCGGCTCCTTCAGCGCGCAGCCGCTGCCCGATCGCTCGCTCCTGAGGACCCTCGCTGTTGTCCACCAATACCGTCGCCGTCAGCGAGGGCTGCAAGGCCGCGGCGCTCTGAACAAACCGTAGCGCCATGTCATCCGTACCGTAATTGACACCGATGACGGCAATACCACCGGCCCCGCTGCGTGCCGGTCCAGTCACAGCGATCGGGGCTCCGCCCCGGGCGGCAGTGAACCGAGTGCGATAGTGCACAACGAGCGCTGCCCCGGATGCGCCGAGTCGAAGCAGATGATCGTCCCGGCGCGATTCCATCGCGGATGCAGGTCGCATCGCAGGTCGTCGTCGAATTCGAACGGTTCCTTCACCTTCGCAAGATCGTGACGCTGGTTGCGCTGGAGGTCGTACAGGATCAGCCGTTGGATGCGGAACCGGTCCGGATAGGTATCCGTCAGCAACCAGCGTCCATCCGGCGAGAACTGAGGGTGGCCATCCGACGTGAAGCTCTCTTCGCCGATGACCTCGACGCCATCGCCGCGATCCTCGAACAGGAAATACCGGTAGGTGCTTCCCCACGGCCGCGCGGTCCCGTACACCAGCAGATGTCGATCGTCGCGCCATGCGAGGTGGGAAGCGATGTTCGATGTGGGAAAGAGGTACAGATTCGCGCCGTTGGTATCGCAGGAGAACATGCGCGTCCACGTCTGATTCTCGTGCTCCAGCCAGCGGTGAAAAAACACGAAGCGCTTGCCGGAGGGTGAGAACAACGGGTGTGTGAAGTAGTGATACGCGCCCTGCATGGAAGGCTCGGGCTGAATCGCCGCGATGTCCGCGACCGAAAACAGGTCGCGGCCCTCGCCGGTCTCCAGCTGCAGCACGCTCAAGCCGCGCCGGCGGTCCGCTGGCAGCAGCAGACTCGCATCTGGGTCCGCTCCGTTGGCGTATCCGTAGCCGGACGCACACCGACGCAGCCGGGCAAAGCTGTGACTCACTGCGGCGGCGCCGTCCGGGCTGACGGCGGCGACGGGCCGCGGCAGCGTGGCGACTTGGCCCCCCTCCAGGTCCACGACGTGGGCGACGTGCGCCCCGTCCGTGAAATCGTTGTAGATGATACGATTCGACCGGCCGACCCACTGGAGCTGAGAGCCCATCTGCCAGTTCCAGGCCCGGGTGCGGCCAACTGGATGAAATTCGAGGAACCCCGGTCCTGCGTAGTAGCCCACCTCGATGGTCTCGTCGGGCAGCGGCATCCGCAACGGCACGTCGAACCGGTGCCCGAGCAGCATAGTGTCATCAGGCGACCAGGGGCACTTGTCGTGAAAGCCGAAAAACGCGTTACGCCGTGCGGTAATGGGATACGCGGACTTCTCTGTTCGCACGGGGACAAGGCGAAGCACGCGCTGGTAGGCGTCGACGATCCGCTTCTTGAGCCGCGGGTTCGTCTTGACCCGCTCGTAGATCAGCAATTCGAGCCGGTTCATGCAGGTACGGCGCGAAGCCGCCACAGAACCAGCCCGCAGAGCAAGAATGCCGCACTCACGCTGTTGTAGATCCAGATGCTGGTCACGAAACCGTACAGCGTAGAGGCGTAGAATGCCGCCAACACCGTCACCGCCACGAGCCTTCCGTTCCGCGCCTGCACATATGCCGCGCCAGCGACGATGCCGGCGAGCACAAGGACCAGAAGGGCACCGGCCACGGTAAAATCCTCGATCAGGGGGCGAAACACCGTATACAGGTTCGAGTCGTCGCCGTTGTCCAGAACCAGGGACTCCTCGAACAGGCCGGGCTTCCGCTGTCCGAGGCCCAGCCGCTCCATCGGTCCCGCCAGAGTATATACGCCCCACGTCGGCGAAACGTCGCTAAACGCGTGACTGTCGAACCAGCGTCCGAAGACCGTCGCGTGGCCGACCGCCGTCCCCATGACCTTTACTCCTACGTCCCGTAGCACATCCCGCTGGACGGCAGCGAGTCTTGCCCAACCCGCCAGGAAGAACAGCCCGAAGAACGCGATGGTCGAGGCACCCCCCACCACCACGTGCCGACGTGTGAACAGCCCTTCAAACCCACGCGCCACGCGGGTGGCCAGGTAGCCGCTCAGCCACAACACCAGCGCATTCAGCGTCACCGCCCGCTGCGTCTGGCTCAGCGTCATCGCCAGCGCCGGGAGAAACGGGAACACCGACAAGAACCGCTGTGCGGGTCGGGCGGCGCTCGCAGCGACTACGCCACCCAGCAGCGGTGCCGCCAAGAGAAATGGCAGCAACGCCTGGCTGAGGCCCGGCGGCTCATAGGTCTGCTCGTATCGGCCGACCGAGAACACGCGAGCCATCGTGAACAGCGTGTCGGTTGAGAAGACGTCGGAGATCGAAAACCCTGCGGTCCACATCGCAACCAGCGGTGCGCCTAGACCGATGCCGGAACACACGATCATTGCCCTGGTCAGTGTCGCGACCTCTCGGCCGGTGGGGACCCACCCGGTGACGCTTTCCTTTGTTGCAATCCTATACGGCAGCACCGATCCAATGCCCACCGCCGCCACCGCGAGCGCGACCCACAGCAGAGCACCGACGGGCACCAGATCACTCGGCAGCGCGACTATGGGCACGACGAATGCGAGGCTCCAATAAAGGGCGAAGTAAGCGCCCGGAGCCAGCCAGCTTCGGAGCACGTATCGGCCGACCACCGCCAACCCGAGCAACGCCACGCCGAGCAGGAGGCTCATCGGGCCGTCTTCATTGGCATCCGCACCTCAGGGGAAGAACGTGTCGGCCAGGTACTCCGCCGATCTCCAGACGTGGGCGGCACTCCGCCGGGACCGAAACACCCCGGTCGAGGCGTGATCATCGTGCCACACCCGCAACCGGGGCTCGTACAGCACCTGCAGTTGCAGCCGCCGCGCCCACTCCGCAACGAAGATTTCCTCTCCGAACAGAAACGACGGGTACTCCAGACTGCCACCCCGGTCGAAGAACACCCTGCTGAAGACGAGACATGATCCATCGGGCGCGTAGACGATGCGTGCCTCGCCGCCATTCCGGGATGACCCACCGCGCCCCCCAATAGCGCGGCTCAGGGCGCCGCGGACCACGTTCTTGAGGCGCGACAGCGCTTCGTAGCATTTCAGGATGTGGTAATGCTTGAATACCAATTTGTAGAACCGCATCCGTAACCAATGCGGGCGACGTTCCATCATCGGGTTCACGTTGCATCGCAGACGGTCGGACCACACCCAGGGGGCGAGCACACCGTCGGACCGACGGTGATCCATCGCCAACAGCTGAGCCCAAAAGGCCTTATCCCGAAACTCCACGTCAACATTCGAGACGATCACCCAATCTGGCTCGCCGACCCTGCGTCGGTAGGCTTGCAGCCCGAAGTGCGCGCCCGGGAAGTACCCCAGGTTGCACGCCGCCTTGAGACAGAGTGTCTCGGGCCGGACCGCATGCACCCGATCAAAAAAACCGCGACTGTCGGCGCGCTCGGAGTTGTCGACCAAGACCAAGTCGACGTCAGCCGCGGTGCCGCCGTGCACCACGCTATCGGCGAAACGCACTGCCAGGTCATCAGTCTCGTAGTTCACCCCGATGACGACGACTCTTGGCTTCTTCGACGGAATCGCAGCGGCCATCGGCAATAGGGGGCTTGCAGTGAATGCGGAGGAGTCACCGCCTGGTGAGCGCAGGCGCGGTCTCCCGGAACGCCGTAGCAATCTAGGATCGCATCTAGGATCGCACTCCATCGCACCTGCCGCAAGCTGCTCCCGAGGTGTGCTACTTGCCGTAACCGCGGCACGCGATAAGTTGGCGCTAAGACCAAGAAAACCCTGTCCCATCTGCAGGAGGCCGGGATCGGATGCGTCCTCGCGGTGTGCTCGTGGTGCACGAGGAGACCAGATGTGCGGCATAGCGGGGGTGGTCTCGGTCGGTCCCCCGCGACTGCTCGATGGGCCCCTCAAGAACATGCTGCAGGTGCAAGGCCACCGCGGCCCCGACGGACGGGGCAGCTGGTGCGGCGCGGTCGGCGGCAGCCAGGTGGCTCTCGGGAGCGTGCGCCTCGCGATCCTCGACCTTTCGGATGCCGGTCTGCAGCCGATGCAGTCCCCCTCGGGCCGTCAAGTGCTCGTGTACAACGGCGAGATCTACAACTACCGGGAGCTGCGCGCAGAACTCCAGGGACGCGGTGTGCACTTCCACACCCAGTGCGACACCGAAGTCGTACTGCAGGCGCTGGCCTTTTGGGGGGAGTCCGCGTTCGAGCGGTTTAACGGGATGTGGGCCCTCGCCTGGCTCGATCAAGACGCCGGTGTGTTGCTCCTCTCTCGAGACCGGTTCGGCGTCAAGCCACTCTACTGGCACCTGACCGCGGATCACTGTTTCTTCGCCTCCGAGATCAAGGGCATCCTGGTCGGCAGCGAGCAACGGTTCAACGTCAACCGCACGGCGGTCGCTCGTTACTTGCAGCAGGCGCAGCTCGACGCGCAGGACGAAACGTTCTTCGCCGGGATCGAGGTACTTCCCCCCGCGCATTTCGTACGCTTTGAATTGCGGAACTCGGGCCACCTCGTGGCTTCCCGTCACCGCTACTGGACCGCTCCCCACGAGGAGATCTTGCGGGACGGTACTCCGCCCGACTTCGCCGCGGTGCGTGGGACGTTCATCGACAGCGTGCGCCTCCGACTGCGCAGCGACGTCCCGGTCGGCGTGCTGTTATCTGGCGGCGTCGATTCTTCCGCCGTCGCGGCGGCGATGCAGCACGTGCTTGGGCGCGACGCTGAGCTCCAGCTCCTGTCCGTCGTGAGCGACGATCCCCGCTTCAGCGAGACGCGCTTCATCGAGCGCATGACGACCTTTCTGGGAGGTGCCGCCCGCGGCTGCCGTGTGCGGTTCACCGCTGAGGATGCTTTTCGCATGCTCGACCAGGCCATCTGGTTCAACGACGAGCCGCTGCCGAGCCTGTCCTCCGTCGCGCACTACCTCCTGATGCAGCGAGCCCGAGATCTTGGCGTGAAAGTGATCCTGTGCGGCCAGGGGGGTGACGAGCTGCTCTGCGGGTATCTGAAGTATTGGGCGTTCTACTTGCAATCCCTGGTGCGTTCCGGACACTGGGGGACGGGGCTCCGCGTCCTCTCCGAGCTTGCCGCCCGCGGCACGGCGCTGCCTGAAGTTCAGTTGAGCGAGGCCAAGCGGTACCTTCCACCGTGGCTGGTGCCGAAGCAGATCGATATTCGCGGTCCCCGGCTCCGAGGGGACGAATGTCGGGTCGACATCGGTCTGGGAGCGGGCGGCGTCGTGGAGCGCCAGCTCGGCGACTTCTACCGTTTCTCCCTCCCGGCGTTGTTGCACTACGAGGATCGGATGTCCATGGCATTCGCGCGCGAGATCCGTTTGCCATATCTGGACTACCGGCTGGTCAACATGGTCCTGCCGCTCGCGCCGCGCTGGAAAATGCGGGCCGGATGGTCCAAATGGGTGTTTCGTAAAGCGATGGAAGCGGACTTGCCTCCGGAAATCGTGTGGCGCCGAGACAAACAGGGTTTCGCCAACCCCCAGAGCGAGTGGTTGAAGCGTGAGCTGCGACCGCAGATCGAGGCCCTGCTCCGCGGAGACATGGTGACCGCGACGCACGGACTCCTGGACCAGTCCGCGCTGCGGCGTCGCTATGAAGCATACTGCCGGGCACCGAGCGATCGTGGCTCAATTTCGTTCAAGGACATCTTCAATCCCATCGCGCTGGAGATCTGGGCGCGGCAGTTCGACCGCTTCCTGTCACTCGACGCGTGATGGCTGGACAGATCGCGCCCGCTGAGCCGTTCGTCATCGAGGATATCCGGGTCGAGCCCGTCCCCCAATGCCTGGTGTGCGGCACCGCAGGTACAGCGCGGTACGAAGGGCTGCGGGATCGCCTGTTTTCGGTTCCGGGGCGATGGTCCGAGCGCGTGTGTCCTCGGGACGGACACCTCTGGCTCGATCCGCGTCCTGTAACCGCCGACTTGGGCAAGCTGTATAGGACCTATTACACCCACGCGGACGGGACTACCCCGTCGCTGCGGCTGAAGGTGAAGCAGGTCGTCGAGGCGGCCGGGCGCGAAGCGGCGTTCGGATACTCGAGCGGGCGCTCGGGCTGGGCCTGGTTCCTGGTGCGGTCGGTCGTTGCCCACCTCCCGATGGTGCATGACATCGCCGGATCCGGCGTGATGTGGCTGCACGCGCGCCACCGCGGTCGCCTGCTCGATGTGGGCTGCGGCACGGGGGTCATTGCTCGCACGCTGCACGACCTGGGCTGGGACGTCCATGGCGTGGAGCCCGACCCCGAGGCGGCCGCGATCGCGCGCCGTCACCTGGGATCGGAGCGCGTGGCCATTGGGACACTAGATACCGTTGATCTGCCGACCACTTCCTTTGACGTGATCATCGCGCAACAGGTGATCGAGCACGTGCCGAATCCTCTCGCGTTCCTGAGCCAAGCACACCGCCTGTTGCGCCCCGATGGGCGGATCGTGTTGACGACACCGAACACTCGCAGCGTTTGCCATCGCCTGTTCGGGAGGAATTGGCGGGAGCTCGATCCTCCGCGCCACCTACACCTATTTTCGCAGAGAGACCTGTCGATATGCGCAAGGCAGGCCGGGCTGGTGGTCGAGACCTCGCGCACCACGGCCCGGACGGCGTGGGAGGTCTGGTGCTCGAGTCGCGCTCTCCGGACGCACGAGGGATCGTTGGGAGCCACGGTGCCTCCGGGTTTGCGCGTCACACGGCGAGTGCAAGGATACCTGTTCCAGCTGGTCGAGCACGCCCTGGTCTCCGCGGGTGCCGAGGCTGGAGAAGTCCTTGTGGTCGTTTGTCGTAAACCTTGAGCTGCGATCGCGCGTGCCAATGATCCAAGACGGGCAGACCCCGAATCTGCTCACGTTCGACATCGAGGGCTTCATCGAGGCGTCACACGATTCATTAGACGTGCCAGGCGACTATGTGTCGAGCCATCGCCAACAGGAGGAGATCGAGGTCAACACCCGCGCCATCCTCGAGCTCCTGGCCGCCGCAGAGCAACGGGCGACGTTTTTTGTGCTGGGCCGAATCGCCCGGGACCTGCCTGCGCTGGTGCGGCAGATCGTGGGCGCGGGGCACGAGCTCGCTTGTCACAGTCTTCAGCATCGACGGCTGTATCACTTCACCGCCGGTGAGGTGCGCTCGTTTCTGAGTGAAGCCAAACATGTGCTCGAGGACGTGTCGGGACAGCGGGTCCAGGGGTTCCGCGCGCCCGATTTCTCGATCACCAAGACGAATGCCTGGACCTTCGACATCCTGCGCGACCTGGGCTTTACGTACGACTCCAGCGTATACCCCACCTCCCTCCATGACGCTTACGGCATTGGCGACTTTCCGCGTGCCCCGTTCCGGATGGTGAATGGCTTGGTTGAGTTTCCGATGTCCACGGTGCGCATCCTAGGCGCCAACGTGCCGTTCGGCGGCGGCGGATATCTGCGCGTCTACCCCCTGGCCTTGACCCGCTGGCTGTGCCGGCATGCGAACCGGGCGGGTGTCCCTGTCATCGTGTACTTCCATCCGTCGGAGATGGGAAGGATCGTGCTGCCGATACGGGAGCTAGGCCCCGTGCGTAGGTTCCGCACGTATGCGGGTATGGCGGGGGCCGGGGACAAACTGCGCGTGTTGCTGCGTTCGTTCCATTTCATCCGGATGGTCGACTACCTGGATCGATACCCCGTGCAAGAGCTGGCCGCGTGAGGGACGCCGCAGAGCAGTCCGTCGTCCGCAAGTTTTTCTCGGAGTTCGCGACGACCTGGGACAGTCTGTACGGCGGCAAGCGGAACGCGTTCTGGCGGACCTTCGATGCGATGTTTCGCCGGGACATCTATGAACGCTATGACCTCACATTTCGGCAGCTCGGCGCCGACTTGAGCGGCCGAGCCATCCTCGACATCGGATGCGGCTCGGGCGTGTACTGCTTTTAGGCCCTGCGCCGGGGCGCGACGAGGGTCGTCGGGGTGGATGTCGCGGACACCATGATCGCCCACGCCAAGGCCAGGAGCGAGGCGCTCGGGCTGCACGGCGCCTGCGAGTTTATCTGCTCGCTCTTCCCGCCGGCGGCGCCCGTCGCGGCATTGCAAAGAGGGTTCGACTACGGCGTCGCGATGGGGGTCATGGACTACGTCGCCAACGCCGTAGGCTTCCTCAGTGCGGCGCGCCCCCTGATCACCAAAGCGCTCCTCCTGTCGTTCCCAGGCCAGCATTGGCTGCGCGCACCGCTGCGGCGGTACCGCTATCGCCTGCTGAGCCGACCGGAGGTCTATACGTACGACGAAGCCGGTATCCGCGACGCCTGTCGTCGTGCCGGGTTTCAAGCATTGGACATCCTGCGGCTCGACCATTCCGGGATCTGCTACTTCGTCACGGCTCGGCCGTGACCAGCGCTTCGAGATGCCGGACGAGCGTCGGATAGATGTGATCGGCCTGGAAGTCCGCCTCGAACTTGGCCAGCGCCCGGCGGCCCATGTCGCGCCGGGCAACAGGTTGCTCTAGCAACCGCTCCAGGGCGGCCGCAAAACTGGCGGGGTCGCGCGCCGAATACGTCAGACCGCACCCCGCATCCTCAAGCAGCGCTGCCGCTTCGCCGCCCAGGCTCGAGAGGATGGGAAGCCCCGCCGAGAGAAACTCGAAAATCTTGTTCGGCAAACCCTGCGCCGCACCATCGACGTAAGCTGCCAGACCGATGCTCGACATCCCCAACAGCGCCGCAACCCCCGCGGCCGACAACCATCCTGTAAACACCACGTTGGAAAGCCCCTTGGCGAGTTGGCGCCACTGCACCGCCCGCTCGCCGTCACCCGCGAAGACGAACTGAGCCCGGAGGTCTCTCCTCTCCAGCATCCGGCGAGCCGTCGAAATGACGGGCGTCAGATCGTACGAATGACCAAACGTCCCCACGAAGCTGCTCACTGTCCGGCGGGGGTCGACACCCATGGCCGCAAGCTCGCGTCGGGCCTGTGCCAGCTCTACAGGGGCGACCATGCTCCGAGGGTACCCGTGTGGAAATACCCCGTCCCACGCCCCGCGCGGTCGGTCCGCGTAGCGGAGGGCCCACTGCAGGTACTGCTCCGAGATCGCCACGACGGCCGTCGCGCGCCGAAGGATCCGCGCGACCCGACGGAACTCTCCGTGCAGGGCGGTGCGAGCCAGCAGCCGCAGCCCGCGGGGGACGACGTCCAGAAACACGTCCGGCCAAAGATCGCGGACGTCCACCACAACTCGGATGCCCCGGGGTATGGCGTAGCGGAGAACTGCATCGGTCACTTCGAGCGTCGGAACACAGCAATACGCGAGGTCCGGAGCAGGAGTGGACGGGGCGCGGCTGGCGAAGACCGCAGCAATGCGGCGGTGATGTCGCATCCGTGCCAGGCCGTGGTTGGCGGCGTAGCCCGGGGCGTGGAGCAGCTCGATCCGATAATTGGGCGCCAAGGCCTGGGTGTGGTTGCTCGTACGACGAGAGACTTTGCTCACGTGATCAAAGGTGGAGGTCCACCAGGTTACGTCGTGGCCCGAGCGAGCCAGCTCATCTGCAAGGAGGCCCGCTCGCATCAAGCGGCCACCGGGTGAGAGCGGCAGTGGTTCCGCGAGCTCCGTGAGCCAGACCCGCATCGACGCCGTCAGACCCCGAGCTCGGACCCGCCGCCCACGGTTCCCACGAGCGCGCCCGGCCCCGCCCGCGCGCTACCCAACGCGCGCCGCCACGCCAGCACGGTCAGCGCGCCGAGCAACAACATCCCAAGGGCCACAGCCGGCGCCGGAGAGAACCAGACGTTCCCGAACCATAATGCAGCCATGACCCCGAGCAGGGTGACGCCGAGGTTAATGGTGTTGTAGGGCCACACGGCGATCGCGTCGAGCGGATCCCGCAGCAGGGTGTAGGCCACGAACGGAAGCGCCCCAGCCACCAGCCACCGCGCCGGGACAACGGCGGGAGCGAATGTGCGTCCCATGACCCAGGGGATAAGAGAGCCCATCATGAGTTCCAGCACCGCGACCGCGAAGAGCGTGACCAGGAGTGATGCGGCGAGGCTTTTGGAGACTACGTTCCCGATTCGCTCCCAGCTGCCCGTGGCCACCTGTCGGCTGATGTATGGCAGCAGGAGAATGCCCACTGCAGCGAACATCGAGCTCAGCACCTGAACGAGCGAGAGGGCAAAGGAGAACAAGCCCGCACCCTCGACGCCCACCGTGTGCGCGACGTAAAACGTCGGGAGTGCGAAAAACCCGAACAGCGCGAACTCACCCACAACGCGCGGCGCCCCGAACGTCAGAAGGTCCAACGTGGCCTTCCTCAGTACAGCGCCCGGCGGAGCCTGGAACCCGCGTCGCAGGACGCTCCAGGAAGCCGTCGCAGCCGACGTAACCAGCCAGACGATGCCGGTCACCCTGATGGCCCCGGCCGCGTTCCCGCGCGACGTCAGGACCGCCACTGCGGGAGCCAGTGCGAGATTCCCGAGTTGCAGCAGATTGGCCGGCCACATCCGCAACCTCCCGCGGAAGTTGGCGTACACCAGGGTGTGCGCGTACAACCCGGAGATCGCTAGGAGGATCGGCCCGGTGAGGAAGCCGAACCTGGGGTCGCCGTAGAACAGTCGAGCGAACCAGGTCGGCGCGATCAGGCCGGCGAGGCCGAACGTCGTCACGAGGGGCACGCCGATACACAGGCTCGCGAGACTATACGCGGCGGCCGTCTTCCCCGACGGGTCGGAGGCGACCGTGAGGGACACGTACCGGGGGATGCTGATACCCAAGCCGAGGAGGAGAGGGAAAGTCAGGACCGACACGGCTCGCCTGGCGACGGCGTATTCTCCGAATCCAGTCGGACCCAGCATGTCGCCCGCGATCTTCAGCGTCACGAGACCACCAAGCAGGACACCGAGCTCGGCCACGAAGGTGAACGCGTAGCTCTTGGGCCATCGCCCCTGCCACACGTCGCTCGCGGCGGCTCGGAGGACGCTCAACTGCGCCTGCAGCAGTCCTCCCGGCATCAGCGCGTCGTCACCTCACCCGACGAACTTGTGCGCGGTCACGTAGATCACTTTGTAACTCCTCACAGGTCCCGGGGGGAGCGGCG
This sequence comes from Armatimonadetes bacterium 13_1_40CM_64_14, assembly GCA_001917855.1. Lineage (GTDB taxonomy): Bacteria > Sysuimicrobiota > Sysuimicrobiia > Sysuimicrobiales > Kaftiobacteriaceae > 13-1-40CM-64-14. The sequence continues at coordinate 15,584 of MNEU01000077.1, forward strand.
TACGCGGCGCTACCGGGGCAAAGTCCTCCGGGAGCTCGGGTGGCAGCGCGCGCAGCCTGCCGTAGACCAGGCGTTTCAGGCGCGCGCGGCCCTGGAGCGTCCGTGGCACCAGGTGTAGTCCTTCGAGCACGCGGCGGGTGAACGACAGTCCCCTCCCTAGCCAGCGGGAACGCCCCGCCCCCACGGATGCGTCCACCGGGAATGCGCCTTCCACGCTCACCCGGAATCCCCTGCCGCCAAGCGCGCGGCGAAAGTCGTCAGCACTGTGGTAGTCGACGCTATGAGGACTCTTGATGAAGTCCGGCCGCTCGGGATTGGCATTGACGAGCAATGCCGTCCCACCATGGGCCAGTACGCGCGCGATCTCGCCCAGCACCCCGCACAGATCCGTCATAT
>MNEU01000077.1:16015-21886 GCA_001917855.1 Armatimonadetes bacterium 13_1_40CM_64_14
CCCCCGCCACGACTTGCGCTGCAGCACGACCGACTAGGCCCAGCCCCTGCCCTGAGCCGCACGCCACCTCCAGCACACGTTTGCCCCGCGCCAACTCGGCGGCCACGTGGTAACGCGTATACATCATCGACGCCCCCTCGGCCGAAACCGGGGTGCCCGTCGTCTCCGTGACTTCCTCGAAGTTGGGGATGCCGGTTCGGCTGGCGGTCATCCGCTCTGGCGAGCTGCGAACCGGGGACCAGCCGAGCGCCGCGTGCCAGTGAGTGAGAGGACCAGTGCCTGCAACGCCGGTGCGTCCAGCGCGTTGACCTTCCGGAGATACTCCTGCGATCCGACACCAGCAGGAAAGCCGGGTGAAAGCGCGAACCGCCGGAAGGTCGGTGCGATTCCGGCTTCCAAGAGAACCTCCGCCACGGCCCCGCCCAACCCCCCGATCGCGCTGTGCTCTTCGCACGTCACGACCACCGGAAACCGGGCGGCGAGCGCGCAGATCTCCTCGGTGTCGAGCGGTTTCAGCGTATGGACACTGACGACTTCCGCGTCCAACTCGTCGTCCTCGAGCAGGTCTGCCGCCTCGAGCGCCACGGGCAGCATCCCGCCCGCCGTCAACAGGAGCACGTTCGAGCCGGCCCGCGCTCGTGTGGGACGTCCCAGGACGACTTCGACTCCCGGAGCGTGCACCACCTTCTCCCCCGCCCGGCCCAGGCGGAGATACACGGGACCGGGGCGCCCGACGATCTGCGGCACCAATTGCGCGACTTCACTGGGATCTCCCGGCGCCACGACGGTCACGTTCGGAAGCGCGCGCAGAATGGCGAGGTCCTCGGTGGCGAAGTGCGACACGCCAAGTGTGCCGTAGGACAATCCCCCACCGACGGTCACGATCTTCACGTCGGCGTTGTGATAGCAGACGTCGTTTCGCAGCTGCTCCAGGCAACGCAGGGTAGGGAAATTGCCGATGCTGTACGTGAAGACCACGTGTCCGGCCAAGGCGAGGCCAGTGGCGACACCTGCCAGGTTCTGTTCCGCCACGCCGACGTTATAGAACTGGGCGGGGTACTTCGCGCGAAACTCGTCCAGCACGGCGAACCCCAGGTCCCCGGTCAAGAGCACGATCCGCGGGTCCTGGCTCGCAACTTCCATCAGGCTACGAATGAACGCGGTTCTCACGCCGAGCGCTCCAGCTCGGCGAGCGCCCGCTCGTACTCCTCGCCCTTCGGGGTGCGGTAGTGCCACAGCAGGGCGTCTTCCATGAACGACACCCCTTTGCCCTTGATCGTGTGCGCGATGATGCAGCGGGGGCGATTCGCCGGAACCCAGCGTTCGGGATCGAGCGCTTCCAGCACTCCCGGAATGTCGTGGCCGTCCACTTCTCGCGTGTCCCAGCCGAAGGCCTTCCACTTCTCGGCGAACGGCTCGAGCGGTACGACTTCGTCCACACGCCCCAGCGACTGGATCTTGTTGTAGTCGATGACGGCGGTGAGGTTGCTCTGCTTCCAGACGGGCGCGAGCAAGGCCGCCTCCCACGTCGAGCCCTCATCGCACTCACCGTCACTCAGCAGCGCGTACACGCGCCACGGCGCCGCCTGGCGCATCGCCCCCGCGGCGAACCCCACGGCGAGGGCCAAGCCGTGTCCCAGCGCGCCCGTGGACACATCCACTCCCGGCACCCCCCGGTGCGTCACGTGGCCATAGAGACTGCCGCCGTCCACGGAGAACTCGTCCAAGCGTTCCCGTGGGAAGAAGCCTCGCAGGGCCAGAGCGGCGTACAATCCGGCACTGCCGTGCCCCTTGCTCATCACGAACCGGTCGCGGCCCGGCCACGCGGGCTGATCCGGGCGCACCCGCAAGATGCGTCCATACAGGCAGGCCAGCAGCTCGGCACAGGAAAACACCGTACCAACGTGCGCCGCATTGGCGCGCGAAATCATGCGCAGCGCCGCCACGCGAATCTGCTGGGCGAGCTGCGGGAGTTCGTCAGGCGTCAGCCGGCGGGATGGAAGCGGTTCCGAGGCAGGCCTGGCCCGTTCCACTACCGAGCTAGCTCCACCGTCGCGGTCCGCGACTGGACCACGTCGGTCGCACCGGGAGGTGCGGCCGCCGCGAGCGGCGCCTCCCGGCGGGCCACGGCCACCAACGCAGGATCGGCCCCTGTCTCGGCCAGCATTTCCGCCACCCAGACGAGAGCCCGCCGCCGCGACAGCGCGGCCAACAATGTGGCAGCCATCAGTCGAATATCGAGCCGGAGTCCGCGATGAACAATGTAGTGCAGGCCCAGTCGACTCTTCCACGGACGGATGACCTGGTTGTAGCGCAGGTCCGGGTCCGGGGATCCTTCGAGAATCTCCCCTTCGTCGGCGAACACGATCGAAGCGAAATCGGTGATGCCGGGCGGCACGTCCAGCAGCTGCCGCTCCACGGCCGTGTAGAGGCGGACGTCTCGCTCCACTTGGGGTCGGGGTCCGACCATGCTCATGTCGCCCCGCAGCACGTTCCACAGTTGCGGGCATTCGTCGAGCTTGAAGCGCCGCAGCACGTGTCCCACGCGCGTGATGCGGGGGTCGCCTTGTGCCGTCGAGTCGACCCCCGTGCGATCCGCCCGTACCACCATCGAGCGCAGCTTCACCATGCGGAACGGGCGGCCCCGCCGCCCGATCCGTGCCGCCACGTAGAACGGACTGTGACGGTCCTCCAACCAGATCAAGCTGCAAGCGATGAGGAGCAAGGGTGACGCCAGCAGCAGGCCCACACCGCTCGCCCCCACATCGACCACACGCTTCAGGGCCCGACTACCCCAGGACACGTCACCGTGCGCCATAGAACTCTCTGATTTGCTCGGAGGCATAGTCGACTTCGTCGTCGGTGAGCGACGTGTTCATCGGGAGCATGAGCGAGCGCGCGAGGATCGCCTCGGTCCGGGGTAGTCGCTGCCGGATGCCGAGCGCGGGAAACTGGTGCACGCCCTTGCCGCCCCACTGCAGCAGTGTCCCTACACCACGCTCAGCCAAGCAGGCCCGCAGCTCGTCGCGCCGCTCCGCTTCGATCTCGTAATTCTGGAAGACGTCTAGGTGCGGATCTCCTGGCGCGACATCGGGTGGCGGCGGCAACAGCACCTCCCACACGCCGCCCAAGTTGTGCGCGTAGCGACGGGCCAACTCGCGTCGTCGTGCGATTTCATCTCCGACATACCGCAGCTTTACCCGCAGCACCGCCGCCTGGAGGGTGTCGAGTCGGCTGTTGCGACCCCACCGGACCACTTCACCGCTATGCTCGTCGCGCCCGTGGTCGCGCAACTCCCGCAGCGCCCGGGCCGTGTCGTCGTCATTCGTGATCACCGCGCCGCCGTCCCCCAGGGCGCCGAGCACCTTGGCAGGATAGAAGCTGAAGACGCCCGCGACCCCGAACGTCCCGGCCATCCGTCCGCAGAACCGCGACCCGAGCCCCTGCGCGCTGTCCTCCACGATGGCGAGCCCGTGCCGTTCCGCGACCGCCCCAATGGCATCCATGTCCGCCGTCCGGCCATTCAGCTGCGTAGGCATGATGGCGCGCGTTCGCGGGGTGATGCGGGGCTCCAGATCGGTGGCGTCGATGAGGTGATCCGGCCCGATCTCGGCGAACACCGGCGTTGCGCCCACGGCGACCACGGCTCCCGCCGTAGCCACGAACGTATGGGCGGGGAGCAGGACCTCGGAATTCGGACCCACCCCCGCCACGCGCAGGTTCAGCTCGAGGCCGTCGGTCGCATTCCCCACGCCGACCGCCCAGCGCACGCCGCAGAAGGCGGCCAACTCATCTTCGAACGCTCGCAAATCGGCTTGCAGGATGTACGCGCCCGATTGCGCGGCGCCGAGCAGCGCGCGCTCGATCTCGACGCGGTGCTGAGCGAATACGTGGGGATAGCGGAAGAACGGAACTCTCACGCGGTCACGCACCGAGGGCATGCGATGGTGACGCCGGCGCCTGGACGGGCGGGTGCGCACCGTTTCCATTGTCATTCGACAGACCCACGGACGACTCGAGAATGCCGCGCAGCAGGATCTCCTCCTCCCGATCCACCAGCTCCCGGATCATCGGGATCAGCCCCACGACGCTGCGGGGTGCTGTACCCACGGTGGCCAGCATGATCTGGGGATGCCGGCTCGGCGCCGCGTTCTCCGTCGCCCACCACAGCTCCTCGTGCAGTTTCTCGCCCGGTCGCAGACTCGTCTCGACGATCTCGATGTCACTCCCGGGACGCAACCCCCACATTCGGATCAGGCGTTCGGCCAGGTCCCAGATGCGGATCGGCGTCCCCATATCGAGGATCGCGACCTTCCCGTCGGACTCGGGGAGCGCAACCGCCTGGAGCACCAGCTGCGCCGCCTCCGCCGTCGTCATGAAGTAGCGTGTCGCCTCCCGGCTGGTCACCGTCACCGGGCCACCTTCAGCGATCTGGCGCTGGAACAGCGGCACCACGCTGCCGTTCGACCCCAGCACGTTTCCGAACCGGACGATCACGCTCCGCATGCTCGTCTCGCGCGTGTACTCGGCCACGAGCAGCTCCACGAACCGCTTGGTCCCGCCCATCACGCTCGTCGGCCGGACGGCCTTGTCGGTCGAGATGAGGACGAATTTTTCGACGCCGGCCGACCGCGCCGCCTCGAGCGTCGCCCACGTGCCCAGGATATTGTTCTCCACGGCTTCCACGAGGTGGAACTCCATCAGCGGAACGTGCTTGAACGCCGCGGCGTGAAACAGATGGGTCGGTTGGATTTCGGACAGCACGCGTGCCATGCGGCGCTGCTCCCGCACGTCCTGGATCACTTCGACGTGCGCTGCGTGCACCTGGTGACGCACCAGCTCGTCGCACAGGAAATACAGGTCGTTCTCGTTCCGATCGATCAGGTACATCACTGCCGGGTGCAGCTTGGCGATCTGACGTGTCAGCTCCGATCCGATGGACCCGGCGGCCCCCGTGATCGCGACGCGCGCGCCGTTCAGCTCCGCGCGCAATGCCGATACGTCCAGCTCCACCTGCGGTCGTCCCAGCAGATCCGTGGGCTGCACCGCGCGCAGCGCACCCACGCCCCCGCCATCCCGCCCGTGACCGTTCAGCAGGTTCTCGGGATCGGGCGCAATGCGGTACGGGGTGTGGGCGGCCAGGCAGGCATCCACCACGCGCCGGATCTGCTCGCCGGTGGCCGACGGCATGGCAATGATGATCTCGTCAGTCTGGTACTTTCTCACCACAGTCGGGAGCTCGACGATCGGGCCAACCACTGGAACGCCCTGCAGCCGGCTGTAGTGCTTGGAGACATCATCGTCCACGGCCGCCACGGGATCCATTCGGAGCTTGGGGCTCGCCAGCATATTCTTGATTACGGCACAGCCGGATTCGCCCGCGCCAACGATCACAACCCGCCGGAAGGGGGCACTTCGCCCCGCGACCACTCGGCGACCCCACTCGTGGAGCCAGCGCGACACCAGTCGCGTCCCACACGCGAGCACGATGTAGATACTCGTGTCCGCGGCAACGAGCCGCAGGCTCGTGTCCACGAGCTGGAGCCGCTGCAGCACAACCAGCCCGGCCGCTCCGGCGAGCAGCGCGGCGCGCACGATGATCATCGCATCCCGGAGGCCCACGAATCGCCACCGGCCCTCGAACGCGCCCGTCACCTGGCCGACGACGAGCTTCGCCAGCGTCAGAACCCCGGCGGCGACGAGGAGCTGCGGTGACCATGCTTCCACGCTTCCCGAGTACACGATCGCCGCGGCGGCCACGACCGACATCAACGGGAACAGCAGCTCGAGAACCGTCAGCGCGCAGCGGCGCCGGAGGCGGTCTGCGCCTACCCAGTCGACCCCCTGGGCAAGGCCGGCCAAGACGCGATG
>MNEU01000017.1 GCA_001917855.1 Armatimonadetes bacterium 13_1_40CM_64_14
CGCGGCGACCAGCAAGTCCGGGAAGCGGTCGTCTTCCAGAACAAGACCCGCACCGAAGAAGTGCTCCCCGTCGACGCCGTCCTCGCGTTTTTGGGGTTGCACAGCAATCTCGGTCCGATCCGGGAGTGGGGCTTGCAGGTCGAAGACGACTCCATCGTCGTCACGACGAAGATGGAAACGACCCTGCCGGGTATCTACGCCGCTGGGGACATCGTCACATATCCAGGCAAGCTCAAGCTCATTGTCACCGGATTCGGTGAGGGCGCGACCGCGGTGAACAACGCGATGACGTACATCAATCCCAAGGCCTCGGCGTTCCCCGGGCACTCCTCATCGATCATGGAGCAAAAAGAAAAAGCGGCCGTCAAAGCCGGGTAGGTCGTCTCAGAACGTACGCGGGTCTAACTTAGCCTTCGAGGAACTTGAACAACCGCCGCTTTAGCTCGACGGGCACGGGCCCCTCTTGGCACTTCGTCTCGATCAGCGTCCGCAGGCGACGCTCAAAACTCACGCGCCCTTCACAATTGGCGCACTCAGCCAGGTGGGCTTCAATCTCCCGATAGCGGACCTCCTCCACCTCGCCGTCGAGGAACTGCCACACGAGCTGCAACACCTGCTCGCAGTCAATCTCGCTCATCGAGGCCCACTCCTCGCAGGAGGCGAATCCGCAGCATTCACGTAGTGCGCCCGTTTCGCATACTCCCACAGCTTCCCTTGCAACTGACGCCGTCCCCGGTGCAACCGTGACATGACGGTGCCGATGGGAATGCTCAGGATGTCTGCGATTTCCTGGTAGGAAAATCCCTCGATGTCGGAGAGGATGACCACCTGGCGAAACGATTCGGGCAAGCTGTCCAGCGCGCCCTTCACGTCCGCGTCCATCAAGCGCGCCAGCACTTCCTCTTCAGGGTTGCCGGCCCGCCGAAAGTCCTCACTCTCCTGCACTTTGGTGTACAGGTAGAACTCGTCCACATCGTCGTGGTCGACAACTTCCGGCTCGCGCGCGGTCTTCCGATAGCTGTCGATGTACGCATTCATCAGGATCTTGTAGAGCCAGGCGCGAGCATTGGTGCCGGGCTGGAAGGTACGGAAGGAGCGCCACGCGCGCAGGAAGGTCTCTTGCAGTAAGTCTTCGGCCCGCGTGCGGTTGCGCGTCAGGCGCAACGCTGCCCCGAAGAGGCCGTTTAGATGTTCTTCGACCAGCGCTTGAAAACGCTCCCGGTCATCTTGGGGGGTCGTCCTCGGTTGCGGTGCCGCCATCACTACTCCCATGGGCATCTTCCCGTTTAACGCGGGGCGGTGCCCTCCGCATTCCGGAAAACAAACCGACCAGGGTTTCTGCCCTGGTCAAACACCCATCCGGCCGTCCCCGGATGGGCTCACATCCGGGCCGCCGGCTGGCGAACCCGTGCGATATCCGCCAGGGATGTCTCCCCGAGTACCCGCTCCACGGCTTGGTTAATCGCCTGCCAGATCGGCCGCAGCCCACAGCCCGCGGCGTAGATGCACTCCGGATCGTCGGTCTCCACGCACCACCACGGGGCGGCGGGTCCCTCCAAAACATCGAAGGCCTCCCGCAGCATGATCGCCTCCGGCGCCCGGGACAGGACGTGGCCTCCGGTCGGACCGCGTTTGCTGGTAACCAGACCCGCCCGCCGCAACGAGGTCATCAGCTGATTGAGGTACGGCTCCGGCAGCCCCTGGCGGACGGCGATGTCGTGCGATTGCACCGGTCCCTCACCATAATGACTCGCCAGATCCATGAGCGCTCGCAACCCGTACTCGGCCCGTGTAGAGACCTTCATCGGACGACCACCACCCTCTCTTCGGCGATCTTTCCGTCGGTGAGGTGATAGGCGCGAATCGCGGGCACCTCCGGGCTGGCCAATGAGACGATGACGTAGAGCGCCTCTGGATAGTACGCGCGGCTCACGTCTGTCTTCGACGGGTAGGCGGGCGTGTGCGTGTGCGAGTGGTAGATGGCCATCAGGTCTAACCCCGCCGCTTCCATGTCCTTAAACGCCGCGAGTTGCTCGTGAGGGTCCATAACGTACGTGTAGGGGCTGTGGTCGACATTGGTCCCCGGGTAGATCCGCTCCACCCGACCATGCCGTCCGGCGAGCAGCCCGCAACACTCGTTTGGAGCCTCCTCGACCGCGTGCGCGATGAGCGACGCTACCTGATCCTGCCTGAGCTCGAGCACCGTCATCCTCAACTATATAGCAGAAAAACCTGCCAAAGGGTAGCCAACTGGGGCCGCGGCCCCGGCACATGCCGCCTCGCGCTAGCGCGTGCGCCACACGGCCGTCGATAAGTACCGGTCTCCCCCATCCGGGCATAGCACCACGATCACACCCGCGCGGAGGCCACCGGCAACCTCGAGGGCCGCGGCCACCGCCGCCCCCGATGACGGGCCCACCAGAAGGCCCGCCTCGCGCGCCAGACGCCGGGTCGTCTCGTAGGCCACATCGGTCCGCATTGGAATCTTGCGGTGGTGCACGGAGGGATCATAGATACCCGGGACGATCGCCGTGGCCATGTGCTTGAGCCCCTCCAGGCCGTGGACGGCACTGTCTGGTTCCACCGCAACGATCTGCACGGGGGCTCTCAGTTCCTGTAGGCGGCGGCCCGCGCCCACGAGGGTCCCGCTCGTCCCCAAGCCGGCGACGAAATGGGTCACGCGGCCGCCGGTTTGCGCGAAGATCTCCGGGCCGGTCGTCTCGTAGTGCGCGCGAGGGTTGCTGGGATTATTGTACTGATCCGCGTAGAAGTAGCGCTCGGGTGCGTCGAGCGCCCGGCGGCGGGCAACCAGAATCGCTCCATCCGAGCCTTCCAGCGCATCGGAGTATTCCACCTCGGCCCCGTACGCCTGCAAGATGTCTCGGCGCTCGGCGCTGATGTTGGCGGGCACGACCAGGTGCACACGGTACCCGCGCGCTGCCCCGATCATCGCATAGGCGATGCCGGCGTTGCCGGATGAGGAGTCCAAGATGGTGCGCTCAGAGGTTAGCCGGCCGTCGCGCTCGGCGTCTACAATGATCTGACGCGCGGGGCGATCCTTGACCGACCCGCCAGGATTGAACCACTCCGCTTTCAGGTAAATCTCGACGCCGGGGGGCCAGGTACCGAAGCGTCGGGAGAGGGGGAGCAGGGGCGTATTGCCGATGGCCTCAAGAAGCGAGTCCGAGGGGTGGGCGGGGCTAGCGGGACGCTCGGGCACGCAGCTGGCTCAGGTACGGGCGTAAACTCACCACTACTCGTCAAACAGAAACGTGGCTTCCGGATAGTACCGGATCTGGTGGTCGAGCAGCTTACGGTGGAGGTCTTCCTGCAGCCAGCGATTCTTCGCCGCGACATCGCCGGGCGACGTCAGGACCGACAACGGAAGGTTGAGCCGCAAGGCACGACCGGGGATGAGGTGTCGTGTGATCCCGGTGGGCAATTTCACCGGAGCGCGCGCGACCTCGACGATGTCGCGTTTGGTAAATGTGGGGAAGACGACCAACTCGCCCGCGGCCTCGTACTCGGACCTTAGGGTGTCCAAATTCGTATCCGTGACCCGGTAGATGTGGTTTGTGGTCTTGTAGGTGCCAACAACGGCCGCCAGGGTCTGGGCTAGCAGTTGCTCTGAAGGCAGGGAGACAGTCAGCCCACCCGCAGGTGTCAGTATGTAGCAGGCGATCGTGCGTTCCGCGAGCTGCCGGGCGGCCTCAAAAGGGCTAGCCGCGAGTAGCGTCAGCCCCTGCGCGCGCAGCCGCGTAGAAAGATCACTCGGACGGACCAAGAGATGGTGCCACACCTCCAGCCGCACGGCGGGATCAGCGTAGTCGACCACCTGCAGAGGAAGGACTGGGGCTTCTAACGCAAGCAGCGCGCTGGTGCGATTCGCGCCATCGAGAACAACAAACCCCTCATCCGGTAGGGACGCCGCAAGCGGCGGATTGCGCAAGATCCCATCGGCCCGGATACGCCCAATCAAGCGATCCACCCGATCCTGATCGCAGTCCTCGTGCAGGTGCACCTGGGACCGACCCACGATCTGCAGATCGGGGAGCACTTTGCCGCTGGGCAGGCGCAGTTCAGCCCGAGGGGTCTGGTGTGGGAACGCCATATACCAAAATCTACCTGATCCCTGTGCGCTCCACAATCCAACGCTCTTTTGCGCGCCAATACAGCGCCTGTCGGTGCTCTCACGGACGGGTAAGGGCACGGATGGAGGAGCGAGAGTGTACGCCGCCGCACTCTTGGGTGACGGAGGGATACCTCGTGGACCCACAGTTTTGGAACGGGTTAGGGCTAGGACTCGCGTTTTGCGCCTCTCCGGGTGCTCTCAACGCCGAGGCGCTGCGGCGCGGCCTGGCCCGAGGCTTTTCGAGTGCGCTCCTCGTCGAAGTTGGCTCGCTCATTGGTGATGGGACGTGGGCCGTCATTGGCCTCACCGGCGCTGCGTACTTGGCCAAATATCGCCTGGCATCCCTGGGCCTGGCCGGCGTGGGGAGCGCTCTCCTATTCTGGCTCGCCTTCTACGCGCTCCGTGATGCCTGGCGAGGAACGCGCCCTCTACTTCGCCCGGACAGCCGCCACGGAGATTTTGCCGCCGGTGTCTTCATCTCGCTGACCAACCCCTACAGCGTCGCCTTCTGGATGGGACTGGGCGGCGCGGTCTCGGTGATCGGGAGTGAGAGACCTCTCGTGGTTCAGTATGCCGCGTTCTTAGGCGCCTTCATGCTCGGGGCCACGTTGTGGTGCTTCGGCGTCTCAGCCATGATCGGGTGGGGACGGCAGGTGGTCACGCCACTCGTCTTCCGGCTGATCAATGGCCTGTGTGGAACGGTGCTCGCGTATGCCGGGGTGAGGCTGGTGGTCCGGATGGTACTGTAGGCGATTCCAGCTCTCACACATGACATACGGGAGGGGAACATGGAACCGCGCAAGAAAGCCCCAAAGAATATTGACGATTACATCGAGGATTTTCCGAAAAACATTCAGCGTCTTCTGAGGAAGATGCGCTCCGCAATCAGGAAGGCGGCACCACAAGCGCAGGAGACTATTAGCTATCGAATTCCCACCTTTACGCTGCGCGGATACTTAGTTCACTTCGCCGCCTTTAAACATCACGTCAGCTTCTTTCCAACGTCCTCTCCAATGAGGGCATTCAAGAGGGAGTTGTCGTCGTATAGGGTGTCGAGAGGCACGATCCAGTTTCCCCTCGAGAGACCCCTTCCGCTGACTCTCGTCCGCAGAATCGTCAAGTTTAGAGTCCGAGAGAACCTGGCCAGGTACAAGACGAAGAGTTGAAAGGACAAGATGGCGTTCCCGTGTCGAGGCTTTCGACTGGACCGCCTGCCGCTTTGCCAGTCATTTGGCCCCGGGATTAGGGTTACTGGAGGACTAAAGGTCTACTGCTGAAGTGCGGGCACTGACCACGTTGGTCTCAATCGGAAATGCCAGTCCCTGATCATCGACGTATGCTTGCAGTCCGGCCCGGACATCGGCGAGCAACGCGGCGCGGACATGGTCGTCCGCACCGGCAACGGGTCCCGCCAGCGCGGAGCCTGCCGCGTAGTAGCGGACAAACTCGTCAGGAGACGGGTAGCGGAGCATCTTCACGGCTGGGCGGACTGTGACGTCGCGGAAGTTCGCACTCGCGACGAGGGCACGTAACTCCTCAGCATCGCTGAGGCCAAATGGCCCCGACGTCATAAGCGCACCCGCCTGCGGACTAATATGGCGCGTCAGCGCTTCGACCAGCACGGCAAAGCCAGGGCTCCGGTCGATCGGACGCCAGACGCTGAGTTCGAGCCGTCCGCGTGGCGCCAACACTCGGCGCATTTCCCGAAGTGCCATCGGTCGATCGGGGAAGAACTGCAAACCCTGCTGGCAGAGTACGAGATCGAACGCTCCGTCAAGGAACGGCAACTTCACCGCACTCCCTTCTCGCCACTCCACGGAGATCCCCTCGCGTGCCGCGGCGGAGCGGGCAGCTTCGAGCATCGGTGCGCTGGTGTCTAAACCAACGACGCTCCCGCGGCGGCCGACTCGTCGAGCCGCGGTTCGCGCCACGATACCGGTCCCGCAGGCGATATCGAGCACACGCTCGTTCTCGCGCGGCGCGGCAATATCGATAAGGTCAGCGGCGAAGGGGCCGAAGATACTGGGGACCAAGTAGCGCTCGTAGTTCTCCGGCACGCTCCCGACAAACTGCCAGTCCGGTTGAGGACTCACCATCACTCCTCCCTTCGGCGCCTTGCGCTACCTAACCCTCCGTGTCAAATTGGGCCACCTCCCAATCAGACAAAAGGCCGAAGTGTCCCGGGTGAGCCGTTCGCAGAGATCGCGGCACCCGTAGTCCGCTACCGCGTCAGTCTCTTTGCCAGATGATCGATGACGTCAATCTTCGTCACGATCCCGACCACCGCACCATGATCGACGACGACCGCGGCGTTGGTGGAGAGGAAGACTTCAGCCAGCGCTTCGATCGGACTGTCCGGGGCGACCGCGGGCGGGGCTGGGTCGATGATGGACTGAATGGGATCGGCGGGCCGGTGCGTCCCATCCAGCAAGTAGGTAAGCAGATCGACTTCGCTGATCATGCCCACGAGCTTGCCGTCCTCGAGGACCGGGAGCTGGGAGACGTCATCTTCTTTCATCTTCGCGATGACCTCGCTGACGGCATCGGTCCGGCGCGCGGTTACGAGCGGGATGGCCTTGGCACGCACCAAGTCCCCGACGCTTCCCAGCTCCAGCTCGAGAAAGCCGTGCTCACGCATCCAGTCGTCTGAAAAGACCTTCGAGAGGTACCGGGATCCCGAATCGGGCAGGATCACCACCACCCGCAACCCGGCACCGCCCTCGCGTAACGTGCGCAGATATTTCACCGCCCCCGCCACAGCCGCGCCGCTGCTGCCGCCGCAGAACAATCCCTCTTCGCGGACAAGGCGGCGGGTCATCAAAAACGCCTCGCGGTCAGTCACCTGCACGACCTCGTCTACCACGGAGAAGTCCATCGTCTCGGGCAGGAAGTCTTCGCCGATCCCTTCGACCTTATACGTGACCGGCTGCGGCATCTGACCGGTCCTGAAGTACTCGTAAAAAACCGACCCGACTGGATCCACGCCCACCACGCGCACGGCGGGGGACTGCTCTTTGAGAAACTTGCCGACTCCGGAAATGGTCCCTCCGGTGCCCATCGTGGCCACTAAGACGTCCACACGACCGCCTGCCTGATGCCAGATTTCCGGGCCGGTCGTGCGGTAGTGCGCTTGGGGGTTGGCGGGGTTCGCGTACTGGTTGGCGTAGTAGCTGTTGGGTGTTTCGTCCGCGATACGCCGGCTGACCTGGTAATAACTGCGTGGATCGTCTGGGGCGACGGCCGTGGGAGTGATGATGACCCGTGCGCCGAAGGCGCGGAGCAGCCGGATCTTTTCCTCGGACATCTTGTCCGGCATGACAAAAATCGTCCGGTAGCCGCGGACCGCGGCCGCGATGGCCAGCCCGACCCCGGTATTCCCCGATGTCGCCTCGACAATGGTGCCTCCAGGGGTCAACAGGCCGCGCCGCTCCGCATCGTCCAGAATCGTCGGGCCGATGCGGTCCTTCACCGAGCCGCCGGGGTTCAGGTACTCAAGCTTAACAACGACGTCAGCCCGGACGTCGCGGGCTGCCTTGTGCAGTCGCACTAGCGGCGTCCCTCCGACCACCTCCAAGACCGTGTCACGAATTTGGTCAGCTGGGGTGGCCGGGACGGACTCTCTCCCCAAAGGAGATGCACGGAGTCGGTTACCGGCCGCACCCGGACGCCGCCCCGTCGTGCGTGAGCGCGTGGTCTTCAGTTTACGGGCCACCATCTCCACCCCTGACTTGGGCTGGGAGTAGAAGCTGGATCGTACGCGGGATCTCGCTTGCTCTTACTTTGTACCCGTCGGTGAGGTCCCGCCGGCCATCGCGGGAATGATCGACACCTCATCCGTCTCGGTCAGCGCCGTTGCCAACCCCTGTAACTGGCGAACTTCCGTGCCGTTGACGAAGATATTGATAAAACTCAGGACTTCGCCGTTGTCGTCGCAGATCTGTTTCCTCACCCCCGGATACTGGCGCTCCAGGTTGCTCAAGACTGCCTCGAGCGCCCGCCCGGTCACTTGAACCTTGCTCTGCCCCCCGGTGACCCGTCGGAGCGGGCTCGGGATGTACACAGTCGGCATATCAGGCTGACTCCCTTGTAACACCCCTGGTTAGGACGCGCGATCCAACGCCTGGGCAAGATCGTCAAGGAGATCCTGAGCGTGCTCGATCCCCACCGACAGCCGCAGCAGCCCCTCGTCCACTTGCAAGGGAGATCCTTCCAACGAAGAATGCGTCATGCTCGCCGGGTGATCCAGCAGCGACTCCACGCCCCCCAGGCTCTCCGCGAGAATGAAGACCCGCGTGGCGGCGGCGACCGCGCGCGCCGCCCGACCGCCGCCCTTCAGCAGACAGGAGACCATCCCTCCAAAACCTTTCATCTGCTGACGGGCGACGTCGTGGCCAGGGTGGTCGGGCAGACCGGGATACCAGACCCGCGAGATCGCGCGATGGCCCCGTAGGAACTGGGCCACGGCAAGGGCATTGGCGGCGTGCCGGTCCATGCGCACGCCAAGCGTCTTCACGCCCCGCAGCACAACCCAGCAGTCAAAGGGTCCCGGGATGGCCCCCGCCGCGTTCTGGTGGAACTTCAGTGTCTCGTGGATCTCTTTGCTATTGGTGACGACCGCGCCGCCGACCACGTCGCTGTGACCACCGAGGTACTTGGTCGTGGAGTGGACGACCACATCCGCCCCCAGGGCCAGCGGCTGCTGAAAGTACGGCGAGGCAAATGTG
Organism: Armatimonadetes bacterium 13_1_40CM_64_14; assembly: GCA_001917855.1. GTDB lineage: Bacteria > Sysuimicrobiota > Sysuimicrobiia > Sysuimicrobiales > Kaftiobacteriaceae > 13-1-40CM-64-14. The sequence continues at coordinate 8,857 of MNEU01000017.1, forward strand.
TTGTCGACGACGACGAGGGCGTCGTGGACGTGGGCGAGTTCGGCGATCCGCGCAATGTCCAGGATCTTGAGGTAGGGGTTGGTCGGCGTCTCGAGCAATACCAGCCGCGGGCGAGCCGCCATCGCGGACTCTACACGCGTCAGATCGGTCATATCCACGAAGCTCGAGGCAATCCCGTACCGCTGCAGGATCTGAACCAACAGCCGGTAGGTGCCGCCGTAGACATCGTCGGGCGCGAGGACCCGGTCGCCAGGATTCAGCAGGTAGGCGATCGTGGTAATCGCCGCCATGCCCGAGGCAAACGCCAACCCATACGTTCCCTCTTCCAGCGACGCTAGGCAGGTCTCTAGCGCCGTGCGGGTGGGATTGGCGGTGCGACTATAGTCGTAGCCCTTGTGCACCGCGGGTTCGGACTGCGCATACGTGGATGTCTGGTAGATAGGCGTCATGACGGCGCCGGTGGTGGGATCCGGCGGCTGGCCGTCGTGAATGGCACGGGTCTCGAAGCGCCACCGACTCATAACCTAAGCAGGCGCGGTCGCGGGCGATCGCGGGTGATCTGAGAAGGTCGGATGATGTCGGGACGGCTCTGGCAGCTCCGACACCCAGGGTTCCAGATCGGTGCGGGACACCGCCTCTAACGTGAGATCGAAGACTTCGGTAAAATGGCGCACGTAGCGCGATCGCACCTCGTCGACAGGGACTGGGTGACCCAGCACCTGCGCCACGGACGTGACTGGGCGTCCTAGCCCGCAGGGGTTGATGTAGCTGAAGTGCGCCAGCTCCGGATCCACATTAAGGGCGAACCCATGCATCGTGACCTTCCGCTTCACCGCGACTCCCACGGCCGCAATTTTCTGGTTCCCCACCCACACACCGGGGAAACCACGCAATCGCTGTGCTGAGATTTCGAAGTCGCCTAACGTGCGGAGGATCGTCTCTTCGAGCGACCGCATGTACTTGACGACGTCCTCGTCATAGGCGCGCAGGTCCACGATGGGATAGCCGACGAGTTGGCCCGGTCCATGATAGGTGACACTTCCGCCCCGCTCGATGTCATACACCCCAAAGCCATTCGCGCGCAGCACCTCGGGAGAGACAAGCAGGTGATCTGCGCGAGACGAGCGGCCAAACGTGAATACGGGTTCATGCTCGAGCAGCATGAGGCCGTCACGGATGTCGTTTCGCTGGCGTGCGGCCACGAGCGCCCTCTGCCACCCCCAGGCGTCCGCATAGAGGGTGAGGCCGCCCCGCAGGTCCCACAGCCACCCAGTGCGCGACATTGTCGCCATTGTAGCAGTTGCCGATGTCGAATAGCGCCACCCCTGCCCGGTTCCCGGCCACGCCGGGATGACACTCGAGATTGCGGCACTTGGTCGGATTCTCAGCGAATCTCCCAGAGAGGAGTCCTTGGAGCCGAGTTGGTGCGTGTTCTCTGCACGAGTCCGCTACCCTGCCATGCGCCACAGGGCGGGAAGCGGCAACGCGTAGAACTGCGGACTGACGGCCACGGCCGTCTCCCCGAGATAGAAGAGCACGCCGCGGTGGAAGCGCCGGCCGGTGGCCACGGCCATGGCGCGGAGGCCGCGAAAGTCCTCGGGGGAGACCGAGGCGGCGGCTTTGACCTCGATGCCGACCAGCCGTCCGCGGGCGTCGAGCACGGCGTCGACCTCCTCGCCGTGGGCGGTGCGGAAATGGGCGATTTCGGGCTGGATGGCGCTCCAGGTCTGCTCTTTGCGCAGCTCGGTGATGACGAGCGTTTCGAGCAGAGGGCCGATCAGCGCGGGTTCGGCCCGGAGGCGGCGTTCGTCGACGTTCTGTAAGTAGGCCGCGAGGCCGGTGTCGACCATGACGACCTTGGGCGTCTTGAGCAGCCGCTTGCGAACATTGCCCGTCCACGCCGGCACTCGGGAGATGAGAAAGGTGGCCTCGAGGAGCGTCAAATAGCGCAATACACTCCGCTCTGGGATGCCGGAGGCCCTCGAGAGCTCGGCGGCGTTTAGAAGCGTGGCGGTACGGCCGGCGAGCGCGGTGAGGAGCCGCGGGAGATCGGTCAGGCCCTCGATGCGCTGCGCGAGCTCGCGTACATCGCGCTGGAGAATGGCGGTCACGTAGGACGCGAACCACCGCGCGCGGCGGGCGGGCGGCAAGGAGTGCGCTTCCGGGTAGCCGCCGGCGAAGAGCCGTTTGACAACATCGGCGCGGTCGACCGGGATGCGCTTCAGCGGCAGCGGGTCGTCGGAGAATGCCATGTCAATGAAGTGCTCCCGGGTCCTTTCGAGTTCTCCCTGGGACAACGGCCACAGGGTGAGGATGTCCATGCGGCCGGCGAGCGACTCGGAGAGATGCGGGATGAGCCAGATGTTGGCCGAACCCGTGAGCAGGAAACGTCCGGGGTGGCGGTTGCGGTCGACGCTGGCCTTGATCGCGACGAAGAGTTGCGGGGCGCGCTGCACTTCGTCGATGACGGTGTTCCCGCGGAGGGCCTGGATGAACCCGGCGGGATCGGTGGCGGTCGCGGTGAGGACGGCCGGATCGTCGAGGGTCAGGTACTCGGCGGGGTGCGGGCCGGAAGCGACCTCCTGGGCAAGCCAGCTCTTCCCCGCCTGGCGGGGACCATGGAGGACGACGACAGGCCGGTGGGCCAGGGCGTCGAGTAGAGTCCGGGTCAGGTTGCGCTCGTACACGCCGCCATTGTGGCGGAATCGACGCGGATAATCAAGCGGCTGTTGGCGGATTATCCGCCAGCAGACGGCGGATTATCCCACAGATTCGAGACGCCTCCTCGATCCTGATGGCTTCCCTCAGCAGCCGGTGGTTGACCACAGCAACCGCGACAGAGACGGGTAGTCAGTGGGTTGACCGTGTTCACAACTGAGGTTGTCCAGGCTATGTGAGCCGATCGGTTGATGCGCTGACGCTCCTAAACCACGGTCCTAGGCAGGAAAGGAAAATGGGGATCCTGCTATGATCCGAAGCGCTGGAAATTCTAGAGGCCAGCGACCGTGAGCACGACGTCAGTTCCGTACGCGACCAGGAACCCCACGACAACCCCCCACGCCGACCACACCGGCCGCTGGAGGCTGCGGCCTACGGCGAACATTTCTCCGATCAGATAGAAGAGCGCCCCCGCAGCCAGCGCTAGGAAAAAGACGAAGGCTAGAGGGGAATTGACCCCGTAGCCCACGATCGTGCCGAGGAAGGTGGGTCCGCCGGCTATCAGGCCCGTGAAACCGAGAAAGGACCACGTGGGCACTTGTCCGCCGACGACCAAGGGGGCGGCGATGGCAAACCCCTCAGTAATGTTGTGCAGTCCAAATCCGATGATCAGGATCGCCGCGAACCCGATCGCCCCCGTAGCTGCCGCCTGGGCGATCGCCAAGCCTTCCGAGAAGTTGTGCAGCCCCAGCCCGATGGCAATCATCACCGCCAGCTGACGAGGAAACCGCGCCGTGCCGGTAGATCGGCGCAGCACCTTATGGTGAAAGCTCACCAGACCCACCATTCCCCCGACCAATCCGATGACGAGCATGAGGGCCAAGGCAGAGAATGCACCCCAGTGGCCCGACTTTATCCCTTCTTTCAGCGCGTCCCCCAGGCGGTCGAGGGCTTTGGCCAGGATATCCCAGACGAGGAAGAGCAACACACCCAAGGCGAGGGAGTTGAGCATACTCTGCACGCCGTTGGGCCGTCGCCGCAGGCGTGCTACCGGCAATCCGAGGAAAATCGTCAACCCCGCGACCGCCCCCAAGATGATGACCTGCCACATCGCCACGCCAACGCCCCTCCGTGGACGCTCGTCCAGACCGCGTTTTCTGCGCCGTCGTGCCTTTCTCGACAGCGCATAGCCCATTCCAAATGAGCCCGAATCGAGTTGTTGAGTAATTTAGTCGAGAATTTCCGCGAGTAGGCTAGCCTACTTTGGCTCTTCGGTCAATCCATTTGTGCACTAGCACTCGCAGTCACCACGTGAATGCGGGAGGCCAAAGACGTGTACGTCGATGTGGGGCGGCTGGAGCCCACGATCAGCGGCGGGGATTTACCATTAAGACCCAGGAAGCGGTCTTCCGGGGAGTCTACACTCAGTGCCGGTAGGCAGGCCGACCGCCTCCACGCCGTCGGCCTGCGACTCGGTCAAGGTTGAATGGCCGCGAGCTCCCGCACCGCTTGCTCCACCTGGGATTGCGGGTAGGCGAAGTCCTCCAATCGTCCCGCCAGGAAGTCCTCGTACGCTTTCAGGTCGAAGTGCCCGTGCCCGCTGAGGTTGAAGAGGATCACACGTTTGACGCCCTCCCGCTTGGCCGTGAGCGCTTCGTCGATCGCCTTGCGCACCGCGTGGGCCGACTCCGGCGCAGGAATAATCCCCTCCGTCCGCGCGAACTGGATCGCAGATTCGAAGACGGGCCGCTGGGCGTAAGCAACCGCCTCAATGTACTTGTGATGGTACAAGAGGCAGACGAGGGGAGCGTCGCCATGGTAGCGCAGGCCGCCGGCGTGAATGGCCGGCGGGATGAAGGTGTGGCCAAGCGTGTACATCTTAATGAGCGGGGTCGTGGCCGCAGTGTCGCCAAAGTCATAGAGGTAAAGCCCCCGGGTGAGTGACGGGCAGGCCTCCGGCTCCGCCGCCACAATCCGGACTTTCTTTCCCTTGAACTTGTCCGCCAAGAACGGAAAGACCAAGCCCGCCATGTTGCTGCCGCCCCCGATGCACCCGATGACGACATCGGGGTATTCCCCGGCCTGTTCCATTTGCCGCCGGGCCTCCTGTCCGATCACGGTCTGGTGCAGGAGCACGTGGTTGAGGACGCTACCCAGCGAGTATTTCGTATCGTCGTGCGTGGCCGCATCTTCCACCGCCTCGCTGATGGCGATCCCGAGGCTGCCCGGGGATGTGGGCTGCTTGGCCAAGATGCCTCGACCGGCATTCGTGCGATTACTCGGACTGGGGATGACGTCGGCGCCCCAGGTTTGCATCATCACTTTCCGGTAAGGCTTCTGGTCGTAACTCACCTTCACCATGTATACGGTACACGCAAGATCGAAGAAGCGGCAGGCCAGCGCCAGCGCGCTGCCCCACTGTCCGGCCCCGGTCTCCGTCGCCAACCGGCGAACACCGGCCTGCTTGTTGTAAAACGCCTGGGCCACCGCCGTGTTCGGTTTGTGGCTGCCGGCGGGACTCGTGCCTTCGTACTTGTAGTAGATGTGGGCGGGGGTATCGAGCGCGTGCTCGAGGCGGCGGGCGCGATACAGGGGAGTCGGCCGCCACAATCGATAGACGTCCCGCACCGGCTCCGGGATGGGAATCTCGCGCTGCGTGCTGACCTCCTGCAAAATGAGGTCCATGGGGAAGAGAGGCGCGAGGTCGTCGGGCCCAATCGGCTTCTTGGTGCCCGGATGGAGGACGGGCGGCAACGGCACCGGCAGATCAGCGATGATATTGTACCAAGACGTGGGGATCTGATTCTCGTCCAGCAAATACTTCACAGTCTCAGCCAATGGATCTCCCCCTCCGCTGCAACCCGTCGTGATCTCGCGCGTTTCGCGTGACGGCCACGAATTCCTGCACGAGTCAGCGTGGTGCGGCTCGTTCAACGGGGACGGTCACTAGGCACGGAATGCTAGCCAGACAGTCACGGTCAGGAGCGTGGCAACACATCGACAGTTGATGCCTGAGTCTAGGTTTTCACCCGCAGCGTTCGCAGGCGGTTCAAGGCCGCCGCCAACTCATGCCGGCGCACCAGGGCCAAGTCTCCGGGGATCGAGTCACTTCCCACTAACCCCTCCAATCCGTGCTGCGCGATCTGCATCTCAATCAACCCGAGAATCTCGCGGATCGCGCGCATTCCGTCAACAAACCCGCGATCGGCCGCAAAGATGAGCGCGGCGGCGGTCGCGCGTGCCTGCGAGGGGTCCACGAGTTGTTCGATGACCCCCAGGTCAACCACATCGCGGCCCAGGACGACACTCCGCGCCCCATGGGCTCCCCCGTGGCTCTCTCCTCGGAAGCGGCGGCCTTTCAGGGGGCTCAGGCTATCGGCGAAGGGCACGCGATTGGGAATGCCTCCGAAGCGACTCTTGCCGACAGGCGCCGCCTGACCCGGGTCGGCGGCGCGTTTCGCTTCGGCGGTCACCGCCCGCAGTCGAAACGCGTCCATCCCGATGACCGTGTCGGCCACGCCCACGTAGTCCGCGCCGTGGCTGGTGATCAGGATCACGGACACCCCGTGCTCTTCGTACAACGGGCGCACCACATCGGCCAGCGGCGTCACCGGCTGAGCGGCATCGGGGGCGAGGTGGCGCCACACTGCGTCACGGGCCAACAATCCTGGAGCAGACGTATCTTCATCAATGAGAAGCAGCGTGCACCCCACCTCCAAGGCTTCCGCAATCCCCGCCGCCTGAGAGACGACATCAATGGCGTGATCGCTGCGGTATCGGGCGGGGTCTTCGCCACTGGGCGGCGCGCTGAGGAACGCCGCCAGATTCACCCCTTCAACGCGACGGCCTTCTTCCACCCGCACCAGCACCGCGTCGGGCACCGCCGCACAAAACTCGCGACCGTCCCCGGGCAAATGCGTGTAGACCGAGGCGGCGATCGCCCGCAGCAGCGTACTGCGGCCCGAGAAGGGGCTGCCGAGAATCACAGTGACGCCTCGCGGAATGCCAAGGCCGGTCACCGCTCCCCGGTGTGGCAGCTCAAGGGTAACGGCGAGAGCAGGAGGAGCTTGCAGGGGAACCAGGTGCGACAGCAGCGGACGGTCGGATCCGCTCTCCCGCGGCAACACAGCTCCATCGGCCAGAAACGCCACCAGACCGCGTGCGGCCACTTGCAGCCGTAACGCCTCGGCGTCTTCGGCGACGTGGACGTGACGCTGCACGGCCTGCGGATTCTGGCTCGCGTAAAGCAGCGCTGCATCAACCACTTGCGGGAGATCTTCCAAAAACACGGCCTGGGCGGCCTTACCGGCGATTTTGCGGCCCTCAGACGGCAGATAGACCCCGCAACGCACCTCGACGAAGTCCTCGGCAATTCGGCAGGCCGTGCGTTGGAGCATTTGCTGCCCGCCGACGTCGATCACGAACGCCGACCGTCCCCCCCGCGTGCGGCCGACTTTGCGGGCGGCGTCTGCCCACTGGCGCGCGATGAAATCCTCCAGCGCGACCTTCCCCGCGCGCGATCCCCACAACGCGACCGGGAATTGCGCCTCGGCCTGATCGATGCGCACCCGCAGGGGCAGAGGGACAGCGGGAGGCTCGCCGATCATGCGATCGAAGTACACCACGAACCGATCAAATCGGTATGCACCCTCGAGACCCAGGGAGGGTTGGACGGGCTTCCCTTCCAGGGCCAGCAACTTGTCACGAAGCCTCTCCCAGGGCAACATCGCAGTCCTCTCGCCGACGGGATCGTGCTTCAGTTCGCGCACTCTTTACCTCCTACCGCGCCCGCGTTCGGCGGCGGGGGGTCGCCCCACCGCGAGAGCGGCTGCTGCGGGGCGAGATCCCGGGCACAGGGCGGAAATCCAGTCCGCGCAGAGCGTCCTCCAACAAAGACACGAGCTCACCGGGGCCCTTATAGCGGAGGACCCGGAGATGAGGGTTGCCGTCGACGAGTGCCGATAACGCCACGTCCGCCTGGCAGAAGCACACGATGGGTTTGCCCCACTGCTGTGCGGTCGCGAGCTCGAAGCCCACCCCCAGCGACGGGACGGAGACCTCGGCTACCACGAGGTCGCACGCCTCTAGCCAGCGCATGTCCCGTGCGTAGATGTCTGTGGCGGAGAACTTGTGCCGGTGCTCCTGCGCCAGGACGTCGGGAGCGGCGACGTGTTTGGTCAAAACCTCCCAGCCCCGTTCCTGCAGGAAGGTTACGATCTGAGCGTACAGCGGCTGGAGGGTGCGCCCGCCGCGAATCGCCCCGCAGAAATAAACGGTGCGTGAGCGGGGGAGGCGTGCGGCGACGACGGCGGCCAACGGTTCGGGGAGCACGGCATGCAGAGGGATACGCAGAGCATCGAGTTTGCGTCGAATGGATACCGCCGCGGCCTCAGGATCCTCGCCGGCGACCTCGATTTCCGCCATCGATCCAATGCCTTCGACGTCTTCGATCACCAGCGCGCCGAGGTCTGGGATGTCGTAAAACGCACAGGCGGTCTTGCGCACGACCAGCCACGGATCGTACCCGAGGGCGTCGACGACGGTGCGGGAGGCCTCCAGCGTCCCCGTGTACAGACGCACCTTGCCCTCCGGGAGGCGGGACCGCTTGAAGGACAGGCCTGCGGCGTGCATCATATCCGTCCACGTCACCAGGACCTCAGACGCCTGCGTGGGCTGGTGGTGCTCGCGAATACGCACCGCGCGCGTGCGCGGGTCCCACTCGCCCCCCCACGACCGGTAGTAATGGTCGGTAAACGCATAACGGAAACGGACGCTTGCGCCCCGCTGCGCCAGGCCTCGTTCGAACGCCGCGCGGTCTGGAATGAGAAACCGAACTTCGCACTCAAAGGGAGCCGTCATCCCAGCCTGGCGGCGCCGCGTCGCCCGCGCCCGGTGCGCGCCATCAATCAAACGGCCACGTTGGCAGCGTGACCCGCGTCGGTTTGTCCTCGCGGTACCCGAGCGCGTAGTCAGCCTGCAGCAGAGTATGGATCTCGCGTGTCCCTTCGTAGATCACGGCGCCCTTCGCGTTGCGGTAGAACCGTTCCACAGGATACTCGTCGGAGTAGCCGTACGCCCCATGGACCTCGACCGCATCCCCGGCCGCCTGCTCCGAGGCGACCGTCGCGTACCACTTCGCCAGCGACGTCTCACGCGTGTTGCGCTGGCCTTGGTTTTTCATCCACCCCGCCCGCAGGTACAGGAGCCGGCTGACCTCATAGTCGCGGCCCATGCGCGCGATCATCTCTTTGATCAACTGGTGCTCGCCGATGGGGACGCCAAAGGCTCGCCGCTCATGCGCGTATCGCACGCTGGCATCCAGGCAAGCCCGAATCAGGCCTGTCGCGCCCGAGGCCACGGTGTAGCGGCCTTGGTCGAGCGCGAACATGGCGATGCGAAACCCCTCCCCCTCCTGTCCGAGGCGGTGGTCTTCGCTTACGCGGACCTCGTCCATCGTGATCGACCCGGTATTCCCCGCGCGAATTCCCAGCTTGCCGTGGAGTGTGGACGTGGTGAGTCCTTTCATGTCGCGGGTCAGCACGAACGCGGACAGCCCGGCATGATCGCGCTGCTTCTGCTTGGCCGGGTCGGTCCACGCAAAGATGAGGAAGTGATCGGCGACATCCGCTAACGACATCCAGGTTTTCTCGCCATGGAGAACGTAGTTGCGACCGTCCCGCACCGCCGTGGCTTGGATCCCCACGGCGTCGCTCCCCGCCGCCGGCTCGGTCAGCCCGTAAGCGGCGACTTTCTCCCCCCGCGCCTGCGGGACGAGAAACCGCCGGCGCTGGTCTTCGGTTCCCCAGGCGAGCAGGCTCAGGCTGTTAAGCCCCAGGTGCACCGAGAGGATCACGCGCAGCGAGGTATCGACGTACTCTAACTCCTCGCAGGCCAGCCCCAGACTGATGTAGTCACTGCCCGCGCCCCCATACCGCTCGGGCACACACAGCCCCAGCAGGCCCAACGCCCCCATCTTCTGCAAGATGGTACGATCAAACATCTGAGCCCGGTCCAGTTCGCGGATGTGGGGGGCGACTTCGCTGGCGCCGAAGTCGCGGACCATCTTCTGGACCATCCGGTGATGGTCCGCTAGGGCGAACTCCATCTCGCGGCTCCTTCCACGCGGGCCACCCGACTCCGCGTGGACACCTGGGGGCGCGTGCGGATAGATCGGTCGTTCATGAAAACAGAAGAAGGAAGAGGGCAGCGGCCATCACTCTGGCCTCGTCCCTCTTCCC
>MNEU01000084.1 GCA_001917855.1 Armatimonadetes bacterium 13_1_40CM_64_14
CTCGACTACTGATTCCTCATGTACCCTCGGGGCAGCTGAACCACAAAATTGGGACACTACCTGCTCTCGCACGACGTTGCCCCACGTGTGCCCTTGTGTTATGGTTGAATAGGCGTCGATAGCTGGGAGGTCCGTGCCTCCGGCGGCCCCTCGGCTAATCGACTTTTTCTGTGGGTGATCCACGACCCGGATCGATTGCGCGAAGCAACCCGGGATCGGGGAGGAAGTGGGGGGTGGAGGACGTGGTGCTGGCGAAGGAAGCGAAAGATAAGGTTATGACCAAGTTCAGGCGACACGACGGGGATACGGGGTCGCCGGAAGTACAAATTGGGCTGCTGACTGAACGGATCAACCAACTGACTGAACATCTGAATGGGCACAAGAAAGACATCCACTCCCGCCGGGGACTGCTCATGATGGTTGGCCAGAGGCGGCAATTGTTGGCTTACCTGATGCGATCTGACGTGGAGCGGTACCGCCAGATCGTCGACTCCCTTGGACTTCGTCGGTAACTGGTCCGGATTGCGTCAACACAGGCACGTAGGCGGCACTCCGATGGGAGCGGACGCAGTCCGCTCCCATCAGTGTGTACGAGGGTTCTGGGGTCTCGCACCGTGACCCGCAACCACACGACGGTCGTCAAGCCCCGATGCGCAACAAGGAGGATGGTATGGTAGCACAGATACACCGAGTCGAAGTCGAGGTTGGCGGACGGCCGATCTCGTTTGAAACCGGGGCGCTCGCCCGCCAGGCGGGCGGCGCGGTCGTGGTCCGGCGCGGGGATACGATGCTCCTGGTGACCGCGACCGTGTCGCCGCAGATTCGGGAGGGCATCGACTTCTTCCCGCTGACCTGCGACTTCGAAGAGAAGATGTACGCCGCCGGGAAGATTCCGGGAGGGTTTTTCAAACGGGAAGGGCGACCGGGGGAGATGGCCATCCTCACGTCTCGTCTCATTGACCGACCGATTCGGCCGTTGTTCCCCTCCGGGTTCCGCAACGACGTCCAAGTGATCGCGACCGTGCTCTCCGTCGACCATGAAAACGATCCCGCCGTTCTCGCGATCAACGGCGCCTCGGCCGCGCTGGGAATCTCGGAAATTCCCTTTGAGGGGCCGATCGGCGCGGTGCGCATCGGCCACATCGACGGCGAGCTCGTCCTGAACCCCACGTGGAAGCAATTGCAGGAGTCCAGCGATCTGGACTTGGTGGTGGCCGCCAGCGAGGCGGCGATCATCATGGTGGAGGCGGGCGCCAAGGAAGTGTCCGAACAGACCCTCTTGGACGCCCTCGACCTCGCCCACCGGGAGATCCGCCGCATTTTGGCCGTACAGAAAGAGTTGGTGAGCCGCGCCGGCAAACCGAAGATGACCTTCCCGCTGGCGTCCGTTGATGCCGAGCTCGACAAGGTCGTCCGAAGCGTCGCCACGCCGCTGATCCGCGCGGCGCTGGCGCAGCCGGAGAAAATGAACCGCGAGGATGCGTTGGGCCGCGTGACCAGTGAGGTCGCTCCGGCGCTACGGGAGACTTACCCGGACCGCAGTAAGGAGATCGACGCGATTATCCAAGCGGCCACGAAAGACGAAGTGCGCCGCATGATTCTCACGGAACGCCGTCGTCCGGATGGCCGCGGCCACACGGACATCCGGCCCCTGGCGATTCAGGTCGGCCTGCTGCCGCGTGCGCACGGATCCGGACTGTTCCAGCGGGGCCAAACGCAAGTGTTGTCGGTGGTGACCCTGGGCACCGGCCAAGACGAGCAGATGATCGACGACATTTCCCTGCGGACGTCCAAGCGATTCATGCACCACTACTCCTTCCCACCGTTCTCGGTGGGCGAAGTGCGGCCGCTGCGCGGCCCAGGGCGCCGAGAGGTTGGGCACGGGCTGCTCGCCGAGCGCGCGCTGGAACCGATGCTCCCTCCCGCGGAGGCCTTTCCGTATACGATCCGGCTCGTCTCGGAGGTCCTGGAATCCAACGGCTCAACCTCGATGGCCTCGGTCTGCGGGTCGACGCTCGCGTTGATGGACGCCGGAGTGCCGATCAAAGCGCCGGTGGGGGGCATTGCGATGGGGCTGGTCATGGGCCCAGATGGCCGGGCGGCGGTCCTCACGGACATTCAAGGTCTGGAGGACGCGATGGGAGACATGGACTTCAAGGTGGCGGGCTCGCAGAGGGGCGTCACGGCGCTGCAGATGGATGTCAAGAATAAGGGCCTCGCACGCGAGATTCTCGCCAGCGCGTTAGAACAAGCCCGTCAGGCCCGCGTCGTGATCCTGGAGGCCATGACGCGGGTCATTGCCGAACCCCGACCCACACTATCACCGCATGCGCCGCGGATTATCACCATCGAGATCAACCCGGAGCGCATCCGCGAGGTGATCGGTCCAGGCGGCAAGGTGATCAACAAGATCACGGCCGAGACCGGCGTCAAGATTGATATCGAGCAGGACGGTCGGGTGCTGGTCGCCTCCGCGGATGAGGAGGCAGCGAAGCGCGCCGTCGCAATGATCCAGGCCATCGTCCGTGAAGTCAAGGTCGGCGAGATGTACTTGGGCCGAGTGACCCGCTTGATGAATTTTGGCGCCTTCGTCGAAGTGCTCCCGGGGAAGGAAGGACTGGTCCACATCTCGGAGTTGTCCGACACACGCGTCAATCGTGTCGAAGATGTCGTGAAGGTCGGCGACGAGCTGCTGGTCAGGGTTAAGGAAATCGACAACCTCGGGCGGATCAACCTCACCCGGCGGGGAGTCGGGACGCCCGGGGAACCGGGAGCTGCGCCCCCCGAGGCTCCACTGGACCGGCCGGGGACAGGCGAGCCGAGTCGAGAACCGTCAGGAGTCGGATCCGACCGGGATCGGGATCGCCACCGTCGGCGCCGGCCGGGCGGGGGCGGAGGGTCCGGTCGCGGGCCGGGACCTGGCGCGCCCCGTCACTAGCCGCGGTATAGGGCCCGGTTTCTGCACCAGACCGGGGCGTTCGGCTGAGCCCGCCAGAGGGTCTCCGCGGGATTCGCCACAGGGATTCATTTTCGGGCAGGTAACCGAGTAGACACCATGGCGCGAGACGTGCGGTTTTCTCCACCCAGCGAGGCCATCGCCGCGACGACACTGGCGAATGGCATCCGCGTGCTCACCGAACGCATCTCGCATGTCCGCACGGTCGCGATCGGGATTTGGGTCGGCACAGGGTCGCGAAACGAGCCGCCCGAGCAGCATGGGATTTCTCACTTCCTCGAACACCTCTTCTTCAAGGGGACGGCAACTCGATCCGCGCTGGAGATCGCGCAGGCCGTGGACGATATCGGGGGACAGATGAATGCATTTACAGATCGTGAGCAGACAGTCTTCTACGTCAAGGTGCTCGCGACGCATCTGGACCGTGCGCTGGAAATTTACGCCGACATGTTACTCAATTCCACGCTCGCCGATGAGTTTATCGATCGGGAGCGTCAGGTGATCGCCGAGGAGATCAAAAGCTACGAGGACTCCCCGGATGAGCTCGTCCAGGACTTGTTCGCGCAGACCGTGTGGAACGGGCATCCGTTGGGGCGTCCGGTCATCGGCACGCTGGCCACCGTGACCAAGTTGACGCGCGATGATTTCCGCACCTACATCCAGCGGCACTACCGACCCGATAACGTCGTGATCGCCGCAGCCGGAGACCTGCAGCACGATCAGGTGTGCGCCCTCATCACCCGGTATTTCGGGGCGTGGGCGGGTCGCGGATCCCCCGTGCATCAAGCCGCACCGCATTCTCAGGCCGATGTCGCGACACGGTTGAAGGAGACCGAGCAGGTACACCTGTGTTTGGGGACCCAGGGGCTCGCGTACGCAGACGAGCGGCGCTACACGCTCTCCGTCCTCGACCACCTGCTGGGCGGGGGGATGAGCTCGCGACTGTTCCAGGAGATCCGAGAAAAGCGCGGGCTCGTGTACAGCATCGCGTCCTATGCGGTGGCGTACCGTGATGGAGGGCTCTTCGTCATCTACGCGGGCATGAGTCCCCAGGCGGGCGCCGAGGTGATTCGGCTCACGCTCGCGGAAGCGGAGAAGATGAAACTCTACCCCGTCGACGAGACTGAACTGCGGCGGGCGAAGGAGTCCCTCAAAGGCGGCCTGATGCTCGGGTTGGAAAGTACCGGGAGTCGGATGTCCATGTTGGCCCGATCGCAGATCTACCACGGCCGACAGGTCACCCTTGATGAACTCATCGCCAAGGTGGACGCAGTGACCGCGACGGATGTGCAAGAGATGGCGGCGGATCTCTTTGCCCCTGGGCGCTTGTCGATGGCGGCGATCGGGCCCTTTCGGACCGATGGCCAACTGACGACAGCGATGCGTGAGGCGTTCGAACGCGTCGAGGCTAAGGCCTGACCACCGGGCCGCGCCTCCGACGAGGTGAGTCGGGTGGCCGAGAAAATTCGGGTGGCAGTGGCCGCCGCGGCGGGCCGGATGGGCCGGGCTTCGATCCGGGCCGTCGCGGCGCAGCCGGACATGGTGCTGGTCGCGGCATTGGGCCGGGAACACGGGGTGGGGCAGGACGCGGGTGCCGTCGCTGGGGTCAGAGCCCTTGGCGTCACGATCGCCGGGACGCCGGGGTCCCTGTTCGATGCGAAACCCGACGTGCTGATCGACTTCACCCCCGGACTCGCCGCCATCGAGCACGCGCGGGCAGCTGTGCCCGCGGGGGTCCACCCTGTCATCGGGGGAACGGGTATTGGTCAGGCCGACGTGGACGCTCTCGCCGCGTTGTGCGCGTCGAAGCGCATCGGCGCGGTGGTGGCACCGAATTTTGCGCTGGGAGCAGTTCTAATGATGGAATTTTCGCGCCAGGCTGCAAAGTACTTTCCCCACGTGGAGATCATTGAGCTCCACCACGATCGCAAACGGGATGCCCCCTCGGGAACCGCGTTGAAGACCGCGGCCGCGGTCGCCGCGGCCCGGACTTCGGTTCCTCCGCCGGCGGTCAAAGAGGAGCAGACGGTGCCGGGGGCCCGCGGGGCTCGGGCAGAGGGGATCCCGATCCACAGCGTTCGGCTGCCGGGCTTGGTTGCCCACCAGGAGGTCATTTTCGGGGGGCCGGGGGAGACCCTGACGATCCGACACGACTCCGTCAACGAGGAGTCATTCATGCCGGGTTTACTCCTGGCCACGCGGCGGGTCCGGGGGATGACAGGTCTGATCTTCGGGTTGGAGAAACTCCTTGGCTCATGATCACGGACGCAGAGTGAGGGAAAGGGTGCGCCAGGAGTCGGGGTTCCGGGTTGGTCTGGTCGGCGCCACCGGCGCGGTGGGGCGGGAAGCCCTGCGCATTTTGGAAGCGCGCCGCTTTCCCGCCACCGAGATCCGGTTGTTCGCCTCTCCGCGGTCCGCCGGGACGCGGTTGGGGCATCGGACGGTGAATGCTGTTAGTGCTGATGCCTTCCGCGATCTCGATGTGGTCATCTTCGACACACCCGATGATATCGCGAGGGAATTAGTGCCCCAAGCCGTGGCTGCCGGCGCGATGGTTATCGACAACTCGGCCGCGTTTCGCCAGGATGCGGATGTCCCGCTGGTGATTCCCGAGGTGAATGCGGAGGCACTGCGCCGCGTGCCCCGACGGATTGTTGCCAACCCCAACTGCACAGTCGCAGCGTTTGCCGTGCCGCTGGCTCCCCTGCATAAGGCCGCGACGCTGAAACGGGTGATCGCCTGCTCATATCAGTCGGTGTCCGGAGCGGGGCAACAGGGCGTGGAGCAGTTGTGGGCCGAACTCGAGGCCACTATCGCTTCGCACCGCCCGCCCGAACGCCCTCAGGGCCGGGCGTTTGCCCATCCCATTGCCTTGAACTTGATCCCGGCTGTCGGATCCTGGCGGGAATCCGGGTTCAGCGAAGAGCTCAAAGTCGCCGCGGAGTTGCGCAAGATGCTGGACGCTCCGAGTCTGGCCGTTGGGGTGACCTGCGTGAGGGTGCCCACCGTTGTTGCCCACGGCGTTGCGGTGCATGCCGAGTTTGATCGCCCTCTAGGCGTCGCGCGCGCCCGCGCCCTTCTGGCGGACGCGGCGGGGGTGGAACTCGTCGATGAGCCTGCCGCTGGTCGCTACCCGACCCCCCTGGCCGCCGCCGGACGCGATCCATGCATGGTCGGGCGCCTCCGTCTCGACGAAGCGGGCGGCTTGGCCTTCTTCGTCGTCGCGGATAACCTGCGCAAGGGAGCAGCTCTCAACGCTGTGCAGATTGCGGAGCGGCTGATTGAGATGGGCCTCCTGACCTCGAAGGTAACCTCGTAGCCGTTCGCGAGCTCTCCGTCTTCCTGGGCCACTGAACCAACACGCGCACGCAGCACGTCGCGCCCGAAGACCGGGGAGGTCGAGAGGGCGGGAGACATCAATGAGAGTCGTCGTACAGAAATTTGGCGGGGCCTTGCTGGCGACATCAATTGGGCGGGTACAGGTGGCCGATCTCATCGCCGCGACCCGCCACGACGGCACCGCCGTGGTCGCCGTCGTCTCCGCCATCGGCCGGGAGGGTGACCCGTACGCGACCGACACGCTGGTCCGTCTCATGCACGATATTGGCAGCCAGGTCGACCCGCGGACGTTGGACCTGCTGCTGTCTACCGGCGAGATGATCTCCACTGCCCTGGTGGCCCACACGCTCGTGCGAGCCGGCTGCCCCGCGATTGCCCTCACCGGCGCCCAGGCTGGTATCATTACCACCGACGAATTCAACGACGCCCGCATCTTGCGCATTGATGCCACACGGGCCCGGTCGCACATGGAGCAGGGGAGGGTCCCGGTGATTGCGGGGTTTCAGGGGATCACCCCGGACGGAGAGATCACCACGCTGGGACGGGGGGGGAGCGACACGACGGCGGTCGCGCTCGGTGCGGCACTCGGCGCGGACGTGGTCGAAATCTACAAGGATGTCGAAGGGATCATGACGGCGGATCCCAAACTCGTGCCCGCGGCGCGGCCGATCGAACGGATCACGTATGACGAAGTTTCGCAGATGGCCGCGTTGGGGGCCCGGGTGTTGCACCCGCGGGCGGCGGACATCGGCCGCGAGCACAACGTGCGGCTCGTCATCAAACTCATGGGGAGCCCGAATGGAGGGACGGTCATCGTGAAGGGTCAGGAACTGGACGTGCCCATTGTGGACGACCGACCGGTGGTCGCGCTGGCGCACCTGCCTGATGTGAGGCAGCTGAAGGTCGCACGGCGACCCGGGGAAGACCTCGCGCGCGCCCAGGGCGCCCTGGCCGTGTTGGCCGAACACCGCATCAGCATCGACCTCATTACCCTGATGCCGGAGGTGCTGGCCTTCACCGTGAAGGAGGAGGCGGTCAAGGAGGCCGCCAACCTTCTCTCCAAACTCGGATACCAGGTGCAGATCAGCGAGGCATGCGCTAAGGTATCAATTATCGGGGCCGGCATGCGCGGCCGGCCGGGGGTCATGGCCCGCGTCGTCAAGGCGCTCCACGGGGCGGGGGTGGAGATCCTGCAAACGGCGGATTCCCACACAACGATCTCTTGCCTAGTGGCGCGTGCACAGATGCAGCGGGCTCTGGCCGCCCTGCACGATGAGTTTCAGTTGAGTGTCGAGGTCGCCTCACAGCGCGAGACGGAAGGGTAGCACGAGGGGAGCGGACTCGGCCAGCATACGAGTGCGAGGTCCACCCCTCGTATTCGTACGCGACCGTCACTGTGTAAGGAGGGGACTGCAATGTCTGTTTTCGGCCGTGTCCTGACCGCTATGGTGACGCCGTTTGACGAGACTGGCGCGGTCGACTACGCGCAGGTCGCAGCGCTCGCCAAGCGTTTGGTGAATTCGGGCTCCGACGGGATTGTCGTCGCCGGGACCACCGGGGAGTCGCCCACGTTGTCGGACGAGGAGAAGATTGCCCTGGTGCGGACCGTGAAGGAGGCGGTGGGGGGACGCGCTCTGGTCGTTGCGGGCACCGGGACGTACGACACCCGCCACTCGATTGAGCTCACAAAAGAAGCGGGCCGCGTCGGCGCCGATGGATTCCTCTTGGTGAATCCGTACTACTCGCGTCCTTCCCAAGATGGGCTGTATGCGCACTTTAAGGCCATCGCCGACTCCACGTCTAAACCGGTGATCCTCTACAACATTCCAGGGCGTACGGGCGTCAACTGCACGCCGGAGACCATCGCCCGGCTGGCGGAAGTTCGCAACATCGTCGCGGTGAAAGAGGCGAGCGGCTCCTTGGACCAAGCCTCAGAGATCCGGAAGAAGACCCCGCCCAGCTTCGACATCTACAGCGGGGACGACAGTCTCACCCTCCCGATTCTTTCAGTGGGCGGCCGCGGCATTGTGAGTGTCGCGTCCCATTTGGTGGGGCCAGATATTCAAGAGATGGTCCAGGCCTATGAGCGGGGGGACGTCCGGAAGGCTGTGCAGATTCACCTGCGGCTCTTCCCGTTGTTTAAGGCGCTGTTCATCACCACCAACCCTGTACCCCTGAAAGCGGCTCTCAACCTGAGTGGGTTCCGCGTGGGCAAGCCGCGCTTGCCGCTGGTGGAAGCGACCGCGAAGGAGCGCGAACAGATTCAGGCTGTTCTCACGGATCTCGCACTCGTCGCAGTCTAGCGGTTCCAGCGAAGGCACGTACTCGGGCCGAGGTGGAGGGCTGCACGCTCCAGCCGTCCACTCCTCAGATTACTCCATGTCAGCTTCGCGGCCGTCCGCTGCAACCCAGGCTCTCCTCCGGTTGCACAAGCAGATCAGGTTGTGCACCCGCTGCCCTCTCCATCGTTTCCGGACGCAGGCCGTGCCCGGAGGGGGCCCCTCCTCTGCGAGGATCGTCCTTGTCGGAGAAGCCCCTGGACGGCAGGAGGATCGCCAGGGAGAGCCGTTTGTTGGCGCAGCGGGCAAGGTGCTGGAGGAATTGCTGGCGTCGGTCGGATTATCCCGGACCGATGTGTACATCACCAACGTCGTCAAATCCAGGCCCACATCAGGGCCGCGGCCCGGGCGCAATCGCCCACCTACGACCGACGAAATTGCGGCCTGCCGGCCATGGCTCGACGAACAGCTGCGTATCATCCGCCCAGCGGTCATTGTCACCTTGGGCCGTATCGCCCTGGAGCAGTTTGCGCCCGGGCGCCCGCTCGCCAAGGTCCACGGGCGGCTCATCACAGATTCAGGGGTGACGATTCTGCCGCTGTATCATCCGGCCGTGGTCCTGTACCGCCGGACCTGGATGCGCGTTCTAAAACGAGACTTCCAACAACTCCGACGCGTGCTGACGAAATCTCGTCGCGTTCAGAAGACCGTCCGGTGAAGGAGTGTTTCTAGTGGGCATAGAACGTGGTGGGTCGAGAGCTCAGATGCACCTGACAATGGACCTGTCGACGGAGCGCATATGTGCCAATCACAGTCCTCTGAGGCATGGGCTACTCGTTCGTGCCGACCAGCCGCCCCGAACTCCTCGCCTGCACTGAGGCGGCTGCAAGAAGTCCCGGTTTCGGTTCCTTCGCCCGTTCGCCCGGTTAGTGGGTTGTCCGGCAGTGGGCCACATCGTTGACCAAGCACAGCTACTCTCTCGCTGATTTCGATGGAGCAGGGGCGGGGGTGTGTTGTCCGTTCCGGTGGCGTGATACTCGGTTCTGGCAGGTGAGGAGGTAACGAGTGGCGCGGAGGAAGCGCTCGCACAACCGTCGGCATGCAGCAGGCGCGATCGCACTGGTGGGCGGTCTGCTTCTAGGATTGTCTTTTCTCCCAGAAGCGACCGGGCTCCCTGTCGTGCTGGGCCGCGTGCAACGCGTACTGCTGGGCGACGCCGCGTGGCTCATTCCCGCGGCGGCCGTCGTCGGCGGGTTCGCGTTGTTGCGCGGGACTGAGCGATCGCACCTGGGCCGCCGCGCCGCAGGTGCGACACTGGTGGCCCTGGCAGGGGTGACCACTTACCACACCCGCATCTTCCACCCCGATCCGATCGCGGATCTTGCAGGACGGGGCGGAGGTGTCATCGGGGGCACCATTCTGTGGGGTTTGAGCCGGGTGTTTGGAAACACCGGCTTGTGGCTTGTCCTGATGCTGGTCGCGCTTACCGGCGCGTTGCTGTGGACCGGTATCTCCCCCGCGACGGCGATCGAGGGCGTGTTCGCCGCGGTTCTGTGGCTCGCCCAGGCCGCCTCGCGCGGTCTCGCCGTTGGGTGGCAGATGCTCGCTGCGGCCGTCACCGCTGTCGCGGGTGCTGTTGTCGCCGTGGTGGCGCTGCTGGTGAATGGGCTTACCGCCGCCGGACGTCGGGTCTCTGGTTGGTTCCACCCCGCCCCACAGCCTGAACCCGCAGAGGCGAGTCCACCACGACCCATGGAGACACGAACACCATCTTCCGCTCCGATGGTTGCTCCGCCGACGCCTGTGCAACGTCCCGCCCCAGTCGCTAGTGCGCCAACATCGCGCGCGAGCGGAATGCGCACCGAGCGTCCGCAGCCGCGTGAAGCCGTTGCCGCAGGTGCCGCTTTTCAACAGGAAGCGCTGGCACTCGAAGCCCCGTCAGGCGGCTATCACCTTCCGCCTCCGACACTGCTGACGGACCTGCCCGCCGGGCGGGGCAAAGGCAAATGGGACCCCGCAGAGGTAGCGAAGGCGCTGGAGCAGACTCTGGCGAGCTTCGGCGTGGACGCGAAGGTAACGCGCTGGGAACAGGGCCCCGTGGTTACGCGCTTCGAAGCCCAGCCTGCTCCCGGTGTCCGGGTGCAACGGATCAGCAGCTTAACCAATGACATTGCTCTTGCATTGGCTGCGCCCAGTATCCGTATTGAAGCTCCCATCCCGGGCAAGTCGGCTGTCGGTATCGAAGTCCCCAACCAAAAGACGTCTTTAGTGCACATCAAGGAAATTCTCTCCACTGAGGACTACCAGCGCGCGGAGGGTCCGCTGGTCGTCGCCCTAGGCAAAGACATCGCGGGGCACCCTATTCTCGGGGATCTCGCCGAGATGCCGCACCTGCTGATCGCCGGGGCCACCGGATCGGGCAAGTCCGTCATGCTCAACGCTATCATTGCCGGACTGCTGTTCCGCTGCACGCCTTTGGATGTCCGTCTGCTGATGATCGATCCCAAGCGGGTGGAGTTCGCCAACTACAACAACATTCCGCACCTGCTCGCCCCGGTGGTGACCAACCCTCGTGCGGCCGCCGGGGCGCTGCGGGAAATGCTGAAGGAGATGGAGGAACGCTTCGAACGCTTCGCGGCCACCGGCACGCGCAACATTCAATCCTACAACCAGCTGACCGACGTGGAGCGGTTGCCCTACCTCGTCATCATTGTGGACGAACTGGCCGACCTGATGATGGTCGCCCCGGCCGATTTCGAAGACGTCATCTGCCGTCTCGCGCAGATGACGCGCGCCACCGGGATCCACATGGTCGTCGCGACGCAGCGGCCGTCCGTGGACGTAATTACGGGACTCATCAAGGCCAATATCCCATCGCGCCTGGCGTTTGCGGTCAGCAGCCAGGTCGATAGCCGTACCATTCTCGACTCCCCCGGTGCCGAAAAGCTGTTGGGCAAAGGGGACATGCTGTACTTACCGATGGGCTCCGCGCGGCCGGTCCGCGCCCAGGGCGCATTCATCGCCGATAGCGAGATCCACGCGCTGGTCGCGTGGTGGAAGGCCCAAGGCCGGCCAGTCTTCGACCAGGACCTCCTGCACGCCGAGCAAAGTGGCGCGGAAGCCAGCGGGGATGAGGATGCCCTCCTGACCGAGGCCGCGCGATTGATCGTGCGGGCCGGGTATGGGTCTGTGTCGCTGCTGCAGCGCAAGATGAAGATCGGCTACGTCCGCGCCGCCCGCATCGTCGACCAGCTGGAAGAAAAGGGTGTTGTCGGTCCTGCCCAGGGCAGCACTCCGCGCGATGTTCTCGTAGGGCTGGACGAACTCGACCACCTCCTCCGACCGAGCTCGGCTGCCGCGTCCTCCTAGCCTCACGCGCGGGATGCCAGGAGTTCCCGGCGGCGACTCGAAGTGTACCTCCGCCAACCCCAAACAGTCTGATCGGTGATTCCTAGGAGGTGCGCAGAGTATGAGAGCCAGTGTGCGGGTCGCGGCCGCGGTGCTGGTCGTGATCACAATGATGCTGTGGGCGATCCCCGGCGCGCCGGTCGTTGCCCAGGCAAAGAAGATGCGTGTGGGTCTCGTCTTTGACGTTGGGGGACGCGGTGACAAGTCCTTCAACGACATGGCCTATGACGGTCTCGCCCGCGCGCAAAAGGAGTTCGCCGCGACCCTCCAGACGCGTGACCTCGAGCCCACGGCGGGCGGTGAGAATCGTGAGGAGCTCCTGCGCCTATTGGCCGGAGAGAAATACGACCTGATCTTGGGCATCGGGTTTCTCTTTACCGATAGCATCACCCGTGTGGCTAAGGACAACCAGGGCGTAAAATTCGCCATCGTGGACGGGTTCATACCAGACCAGCCCAACGTGGTCAGTCTGTTATTCCAAGAGAACGAGGGCTCGTTCCTGGTGGGGGCCGCCGCGGCGTTGAAGTCCAAGACCAATAAGATCGGCTTTGTGGGTGGGATGAAGATCCCGCTAATCGAGAAGTTCGAGGCCGGCTACATCGCGGGTGCCAAATACGTCAAGCCGTCGGTCACCGTATACAGCGAGTACGCGGGGACGACCGGCGAGGCGTTCCGCGACCCGGTCAAAGGCAAAGAGCTGGCTTTGGCGGAGTACGACCGTGGGGCAGACATCATCTACCACGCATCGGGCGGCACTGGCCTCGGCGTTTTCCAGGCCGCCGTGGTGAAAAAGCGCATGGCCATCGGCGTCGATGCCGACCAGTCGCTCAGCGCCACAGACGACCAGCGCCCCCAAATCCTCACCAGCATGCAAAAGCGGGTAGACGTCGCCGTGTATGAGACGATCAAAGCGACCCTCAATGGCCAGTACAAGCCGGGCGTGCGTGTCTTTGGGTTGAAAGAAGGGGGCGTCGGCTACGCCGTCAACCAGTACAATAAGGCGATGATCCAAGACATCATCCCGAGGCTCGAGGCGTTAAAGAAGGACATTATCGTCGGCAAGATCAAAGTGCCCGCGGACAAAAAGCAGCTTGAGGAGTTCCTTAAGACGCTGAAGTGAGCGGTCACCGGCCCAAGAAGGGGGTGGAGGCAATGCCTCCACCCCCTTTTGCTAAGGAAGGCCGCGGACTGGACGTCCGCGATGCGCGCGAGTTTGTGGCTGGTGCGCCTCGTCGGCACCTCGGGCTCTAATGGACCCCCTCTTCATTGAGCTGCAAGGGATCACCAAACACTTCCCTGGTGTGATCGCGAACGACCACATCGACTTGGCCGTCCGCCGTGGGGAGATCCACGCCATCGTGGGTGAGAACGGCGCCGGGAAATCCACCCTGATGCGGATTCTATACGGGCTGTACCAGCCCGATCGCGGCACCATCGAAGTCAACGGCCACCCAGACGTCATCGACAGCCCGCGGCGCGCCCTGCAGCTGGGGATCGGTATGGTGCACCAGCACTTCACGCTCATCCCCGTTTTCACGGTCGCCGAGAATGTCATCCTCGGCAGTGAACCCACGGCCTGGGGGCAGTTGCGCATGACTGATGCGCATCAACAGGTCGCGGAGCTCTGCAAGCAGTACGGCTTTTCTCTGGATCCCGCCGCCCTGGTCGGTCGCCTTTCCGTCGGCGAGCAGCAGCGAGTGGAGATCATCAAAGTCCTCTACCGCGGGGCCGAACTTCTCATCCTCGATGAGCCCACGGCCGTGCTGGTCCCGCAAGAGGTCGAGGAGTTGTTCAGCAACCTCCGCCGTCTGAGAGAGCAAGGCAAGACCATCATCTTTATCAGCCACAAGCTAGATGAGGTTCTCGCGATCTCTGACCGCATCACCGTCCTGCGGCGCGGCCGCGTGATTGGCACCGTGATGGCGGGGGTGGCGTCCAAGGCGCAGCTGGCGGAGATGATGGTCGGCCGCCCGGTGCTGCTTGACCTCGCCCATCCGCCGGTGACTCCGGGCGCCGTCCGGCTGGAGGCGCGTCATCTGAGCGTCCCCGGGGCGTCGGCCCGTTTGCCCGTTCGCGACGTCTCCCTCTCTGTGCGTGGCAGCGAGATCTACGGCATCGCCGGCGTAGAAGGGAACGGGCAGACCGAGCTGGTTGAGGCGCTGGTGGGGTTGCGTGCGCTCAGCCGCGGCGCCCTGCTCATCGACGGCCACGATGTGAGTAAGACCACGGCCCGTGCCATCCGCCTGCTAGGGGTGGCCCATATCCCCGAAGACCGCCACCGTCGCGGTCTTGTACTGCCGATGGCCGTGTGGGAGAACGTCATCCTGGGGCACCACTACCGAGAGGAGTTCACCAACGGGCCGCTGTTGAACCGCCCGGCGATTGACGACTTTGTGCGCCGCCGTGTGAACGAGTACGACATCCGCGTCGCCGACACGGAGGCGCCGGTGCTGGCGCTGTCCGGTGGCAATCAACAGAAAGTGATCGTGGCCCGGGAATTCGCCTTTGCCCCCAAAGTTTTGGTCGCCGCACAGCCGACGCGCGGCCTGGATATCGGGGCCACGGAGTTTGTGATGCGCCAGCTCTTAGAGGCGCGAGAGGCGGGGATGGCCGTCTTACTGGTCTCGGCCAACCTGGAGGAGATCCTGGCGTTGTCCGATCGAATCGGTGTGATGTATGGCGGCAGACTGGTGGGTGAGTTTGTTCGTGGTGCTGCCACTCCGGCGGAGTTGGGCCTGTATATGACGGGCGCCAAACGGCAGGGTGAGGCAAACGTGGGATGAAAGGCCGCCTGCTCGCCCTCCAGGTTGCCACCCCGCTGCTGGCGATTTTGTTTGGGATGCTCATTGCCTCTGTCATCATCGTCGTTATCGGCCGCAATCCCCTCGATGTCTATGGCGTTATGGTGCGCTTCAACCTGACGCGCACCGACAGCCTTTTTTCCATCTTGTTTAAGGCGACCCCGCTAATGTTCGCTGGCTTAGCCGTGGCTATCTCGTTCAAGGCAGGTTTATTCAACATCGGGGTCGAGGGGCAGTACTATGTCGGCGCCTTCTGCGCCGCGCTGGTCGGCTTCGGCCTTAAGGGCCTGCCGATGGTCGTGCATCTTCCCCTGGCGCTTCTGGCGGCGATGGCCGGTGCGATGGCGTGGGCGCTGGTCCCGATCCTCCTGAAGCTGCGGCGAGGTGCGCACGAAGTCATCACGACTATCATGATGAACTACATCGCCTCCGCCTTACTACTGTACCTTATCAATGACGTCTTTCGGGACCCCGCCCAGGTCGGTACCCCGCGCGTGCGGACACCCGAGGTCGCCCTGTCCGCGCGCATCCCGTCCCTGGGCCCGCTGCTGGCTCGAGTGGGTCTGCACGGCTCTGACGTTGAGAAGGTCAACCTGCTTCTGATGGGCGGCATCCTGCTCGGGGTGGTCCTGGCGTATTTCCTCGGCCGTACGAGGTTTGGTTATGAGGTACGCGCCGTCTCGTTCAATCCGTTAGCGGCGGAAGCCGCGGGCATCCCCAATGCCCGCACCCGGTTCGAAATGTTCATGCTCAGCGCCGCGATCGCCGGCCTAGCGGGTCTGAATGACATCCTGGGTTTCTTCGGGTACCTGGACATCGACTTCCCCAAAGGTCTCGGGTTCCTAGGCATCTCAGTCGCGCTGTTGGCCAAGAATAATCCTCTGGGTGTCATCCTGGCCGCGCTGCTGTTCGGCTTTCTCGACCGGGGCGCGGCCGGTGTGCAGTTCTTCGCTCAGGTTCCCAAGGAGACCATCGTTATCTTGCAGG
>MNEU01000054.1 GCA_001917855.1 Armatimonadetes bacterium 13_1_40CM_64_14
GAATCGCCTCGGTTAACTGGGCCGGGGTGTACGGCAACTCCATCCGGAAAATCCGGCACGAGTCCACCATCCGGGCCACATGCGGTGGGAGACAAAAGACGGCCGGCCCCCGGGGCGTCGCGTACGCGCGAATGCCCTCGAAGACACTCGTCCCGTAGTGCAGGGCGTGCGCCGTCACCGACACTGTCGCGTCCTCCGCCGGGACGAGCGTGCCGTTGAACCAGATGTACTTGCCCGCGTCCATCGCCGCCTCCCCGTCGCTTGGACTTCTGTCGCTCGGACCTCGCTCCGCTGAGTGTGGCTTGTCCTTGAACTGAGTAGAGCGCATCTGCAAAACAATAACCGCCTTCGTTATGGGGACGAAGGCGGTCTCCGTGGTACCACCCCGATTGATAGCGTTCCACGCGCACTAGGTGACTGGTGCGACCAGCCCTGCTGCCTGGTGGACCTGGCGGGAATTGAACCCGCGACCTCCCGCACGCCAAGCGGGCGCTCTCCCCCTGAGCTACAGGCCCTACGCTATCCGCTCTCACGCGTCACGTGCGTGCACGGTCCGACCTCGAGGACCTCCCCATCGGTCGAACGGCTCTCGGACGAGTTCGGCTGATCTTGACGGTGCCGGCTTTCACCACCTCCCGGCTCTCTCGACCCGACAGTCAGCCTACTGCTTCCGATCGTTGCCTCTAAACAGGTTCATTATACCGAGCGGCAAACAAACCCGTCAATCAGATGCACTACGACGAGTGGGGAATGAGGAATCTGGGGCCTCTGTCGCCTTCCCGGGGAAGAATCAGTGTCCGGCAGATGTGATCCGGAGGACGACGGCGTCGTACTGATGCAGCTTGAGTCTTTCGACCAACCGACCAGCATCTTGGAGGCTTGGCACCGGGCCTAGCTGGACGACGTAGAGCCCTGAGGAACGCACGATCTCGGCCTGGAAACCATCCTGCTGCAGCCGCTGGAGCAGAACTTCGGCATTCTCTCGGATCTTGTACGCGCCGACCTGCACGTTGTACGTGGCGGGCACAGACGCGACCGGTCTGCTGTCAGCCGTTTGCCCGCCCGGTTGCACAGATGGAGCCTGGGTTGCAGGCGACGCGGACGTGAGGGGCTGGTCGACCGGTTGCGGTTGGACGGCAGACGCTGACGACGACGGCGAGGGCTCCGCGCGCGCGGGCGCGGTGACGATGGGACGGTCTGCCATCGGTCCCAGATACAGACGCGCCCCCAGATATCCTCCCACACCTCCGGCCACCAACGCGGCGACAACTACCCCTGCAATGCCACGACGCATCGGGGGCGCCACTCCCCGGGGCGGCGAGACAATTTGCGGCGACGCTTTCTGAGGGGGAGCGGAAGAGGTGCCCATGGCCGTGTAGACTTCTTGGACCAGCTTTTCAGCCGTCGCCCGGTCCGGCCACTGGGCCGTGACATCTTCAGGCACCTGGATGGTGATACTGAATTTCTTTCCTGCCCCCGATTTCGTCGGCTCAGCCACTGGGTTACCTCATGTGCTCGCTATCTTCCCCAAAATCGCTATGGAACCTCCGGTGTCTTCCACCTTCCCGCCTTCGCCCTGGTTAGACGGTCCTCGAGCGCTGGGTCTTACCGACCTAGCGGGATCGTCGAATCCCCGCGGTCAGCCCGTAGGCCACGGCAACCAGCCCCGCCACCATGATAGCAAGTGGGGCGTCGTACTGCTGACGGAGGCGGGGCCGCCTCTTTCGCGGCCTGCGGGTCTATCGCAAATCGCGAGCTGCCGCAGCACCGTCTGAGACTCTTGCACCCTTGGCAGCATGACCATCAAGAGCGCAAATCCCCCCCATCCCCCCTACTATCCCTAGCACGAACCACGCCCGAGCGGTCACCAGCCCCGAACCGCCCTGCGACGATCTGCCACCCTCTGGCTCCCGCCTCTCAAATGCGCTTCTCGAAGTAGAGATACGTCCGCTCAGTACGCGCATTCAGGCTTCGCACAAAGGCGGCCGATTGGGCATCGAGCGCCCAGTAGGTAGTCATCGGCGTGAAGTGTTTCGCGGAAAAGAACTGCAGGGCCTCCTGAGCCAGAACTGTCCCCAGGCCCTTCCCCCGATGCGCGTCCCGCACGCCGACGGTCCAGCGCCCTACGCCGTCCTTCACCTGAGCGATGAGGAAACCGACGGGGAATTTCTCGCGTTCGGCAACGAAGACCCGGGTGTCTGCGTGCTTCCACAGGCGGTTAAGCACGTCTGGGAGCACCGTCACGTGGAGTGTTTCTTCCTGTAGCTGCACCACGGCATGCGAATCTGCTTGACCTGCGCGGCGCACCGCATACCCTGCGGGCACGCGCGCTTCCTTCCGCGCCGCTCCGGTCGCCACAACCAGAGCATTCGCAAAGGTGAAGTCATACCGCCGGACCAAGTTTAGGACCTCCGCGTTCGTTTCCGCACATCGCAGGGTGAGCAGGTCCTGATGCTCCCCGTGGAACCGCTTCACCAGGAAGTCGTGCACCGTGTTCAAGATGCTGTCCACCGCCCGAGCCGCATCGTCCCCCGCCTGCCCACCCATGGGTGCGGGGATCAGCACCTCTTCCACCAGCATCTGGCGCCCCATCCGACCGAAAATAATCACCCCGTGAGGTTTGCGGTTGATCTCCAGCAGGAAAACGGGCTTTTCCGACTGCACCCACCAGAAATCTTGGGGGGTGGCCGGTCCGTAGCGGTCGAAGCAGGCCGAGTACCCCCCACGATACGCACGGTCGTAGAGATCCACCAGCGTCGGCACGTGGCTGGGTTCGGCGGGGGTGATCGTCACTTGCATGAGGTTACCGGGTTCGCGCCTACCGTCCGAGAATGGGCGCGTCCGCCCACAAACGTTCGAGGCTATATAGAGCCCGAGCGTCCGGGCCGAAGATGTGCACAACGACCGAGCCGAAATCGAGCAAGACCCAGCGGGCGCGGGCGTGGCCTTCCTTCGCCAGCAACCGCGCACCCAGGTCGTCCAGGGCGTCTTCGACCGCCTCGGTAATCGCGCGGATCTGTACGGCCGTCTCGGCTGACCCGATCACGAAGTAGTCAGCCACAGGCGTGAAGCTGCCAATGTCGAGGATGAGCACGTCCTCGGCCTTCTTGGCCTCCATCGCTTCCGCGGCGCGCAGCGCTAGCCCCTTCGGCCCCGTCAACCTTGCGCGCCTCCGGCCCTGCCGTACAACCCGTATTTGTGGATATACGTCTCGACCGGTTCGGGCACCAGATAGCGGATAGGGCGTCCTGCGGTCACGCGACGACGGATATCCGTGGACGAGATGGCCAGCGCTGGGATTTCGATCACGTGGATGTTCGACAGTTGGTGACCGGTCACATTAAACCGACGCAGATCGTGCACGTCGATGGGAAACCCTGGCCGGCTCGCCGCGATGAACTGGCACAGCGTCAACAGTTCGGCCGAACCCTCCCACGCACCCCGGACCACCTGGAGAATGGCATCTGCCCCGGTGATGTAAAACAACGCATCCGCTTGGTACGCCTGGCGCAATTCACGAATCGTATCGATGGAGTACGAGGGTCCAGGTCGATCAACCTCCAGGCGAGATACGGCGAAGTCGGGGTTTGTGGCCGTGGCGAGGAGCGTCATGTGGTACCGGTGTTCGGGGGCGCTCACGCCGTCCAGGTCTTTGTGCGGAGGGTACCGATTGGGGATGAATAAGACCTGCGACAACTCAAAGTGAACCCGGGCTTCCTCCGCGGTCACGAGGTGGCCGTAGTGAATCGGGTCGAAGGTGCCCCCCATGACGCCGACGCGTCCCACGCGACGCCCCTTTCGTCTTCCCCGCTCGAGCTCCGACTACCGTGGGGATCATCGCCGCGATGATCCCCACCCCTCCCCCTCAGTTCGAGGAAGCAGGGCTCTCGGCATGCACCTGTCGCGACAACTCATCGGCGACGGCGCCCATCAACGTCTGGAGCCCTTCGCCGGTAGCCGCCGACACGGGGTAGACACGATATCCCAGCCGGCTGATCGCCTCCTGCGCAGAGGCAACTCTCTCCCGGGCGATCGGTTGATCGATCTTGTTCAAGGCAACCAACATCGGACGGCGTCGCAGCGACGGATCGTGCAGCCAGAGTTCGGTATTCACGGCCTCGAAGTCGGCGGCTGGACCGCGCTCGGAGGCGAGGTCGATCACGTGCACCAGCACGCGGGTGCGCGCGATGTGCCTCAAGAACGTATGGCCCAGTCCCGCGCCCTGATGCGCACCCTCAATCAAACCGGGGAGATCGGCGAGCACAAAACTGCGCCCATCATCCAGGCCGACGACCCCCAGATACGGTTCGGTGGTGGTGAAGGGGTAATCCGCGATCTTGGGGCGCGCCGCCGATACCCGAGTGAGCAGGGTCGACTTCCCGGCGTTCGGAAACCCCACCAGACCGGCATCGGCGATCAGCTGCAGCTCCAGCTCCAGCCGACGTTCCTCGCCCTTTTCCCCCGGATCGGCCCGGCGGGGGGCCCGGTGCGTGGAGGTGGCAAATCGCGCATTACCCTTTCCCCCCTTCCCGCCGCGTGCCGCAACGACCCGCTGGCCGTGGTGGGTCAGGTCGGCGAGAGGCCCTGCCGTGTTCGTATCCTTCACGACGGTGCCGACGGGCACAGGCACGACGAGCGATCCCCCCCGCTTCCCGTGCCGCAGGCTCCCTTCCCCGTGCCGGCCACGCTGGGCGACGTACTGACGACGGTATTGAAAGTCCAGCAGGGTAGACAGGCTCTCATCGGCAACCAGGACGACATCGCCGCCGTTGCCTCCGTCTCCGCCATCCGGTCCGCCCTTGGGCACGAACTTCTCCCGACGGAAGCTCATGCAGCCGTTGCCCCCGTCTCCTCCTTTAGCGTCAATAACCGCGCGGTCGATGAACATCGCAGCCTTCCTACCAGTGCTGGGTGGACCCAGGGACCGTCGAGTAAACAGTCGAGGCCACGCGGACACCCGGATGTCTCCGAGTATCATGCGGTGGCCTCGAGTCGCCGTAGCCGATCGTGGTTCAGGTCGTCGATGGCAGGACGCTGACCTGTCGACTGTCGCGCCCGTGGCGTTGCCACGTGACGACTCCATCGACGAGGGCGAACAGGGTGTGGTCGCGCCCGGTGCCGACGTTATCCCCCGGCCAGACCCGGGTGCCCCGCTGGCGCACCAGCACGCTCCCCGCGGTAACGACCTGTCCTGCAAATCGCTTGATGCCGAGCCGCTTGCTCTTACTATCTCGTCCGTTGCGGGACGAGCCCATCCCCTTCTTATGCGCCATCTGGCGTGCCCCCGATCACGGTGTCCCGACGCCTAACGCTCGATCTTATCGATGCGAATGGTGGTGTACTGCTGGCGGTGACCTTTCTTGCGACGGTAATGCACCTTGGACTTGTATTTGAACACCACGACCTTCCGGTCTTTGCTGTGGGCCATGACGGTCGCGGTGACCTTCGCCCCCGCGACGATCGGCGTACCGACGGTGCGGGAGGTGTCGTCGGCGACCAGCAGAACGCGGTCCAGCGTTACCGCCGTCCCGGCGTCGGCCTCCAGGCGCTCCACGGCGACGGTGCGGCCCTCCTGGACCTTGTACTGCTTGCCTCCGGTTTCGATCACTGCGTACATGGAAGTCCTCGTGACGTCTCGCCACCAGCAGATGCGCTGGGGTCTGTGGCCCGAGGTATCGTATCACACCTGAGTCCGCCCCAGCAACCGGCGCAATTTTGTCATCCATTGCCGCGATCGACCCGCGGAGGTCAGCGCCAACTCTTGTTCCTCGTCCTCCTCCCCCACGGTGACGACCTCCGGGGGACCATAGTCGAGCCAGTGGACATGCTCCCCGCGCTCCTCACGTGCCGGCGCGCGCTCCAGGGCATCCAGCGACGCCCCCTCGACGACACGGACGCGCTCGATGTGCATCCCCTCGCGGGCGCGGATGCGCAGCCGCCGGCCCGTCTGCTGCTCCAACTGCCGGATCCAGCCCTCCCCCTCGCGGGACAGGAACGCGGCCACATCCGGGTGCACGTCCACCAACACCGCAGACTCCCGCGCGTTTGCGAGCGCCTTGCGGACCTCTCGACGGACCCGGAGCCCCATCGTCTCCACCGACAGCACCCGCCCCCGTCCCTCGCAGTAGGGACAGGGCATCCGCATCACCTCCTCCAGATCCTGGTGCACGCGCTTGCGCGTGATCTCCACCAGTCCCAGCGCGGTGAGATCGATGATGTGGAACTTGGACCGATCCCGGCGGGCGGCCTCATGGAGGGCGGCCAGGACCTGTTTGCGATGCCCCTCATTTTCCATATCGATGAAGTCGGCGAGGATGATCCCCCCGATATCGCGCAGCGTGATCTGGCGGACAATTTCTCCGACCGCCTCCATGTTCGTGCGGAAAATCGTGGTCGCCAGATCGGTCTTGCCGACGAACTTCCCCGTGTTTACGTCGATGACAGTCAGCGCCTCGGTGCGATCGATGACGATGTATCCGCCGGACTTCAACCAGATTTTGCGGTGCAGCGCCTTCTCGATCTCCTTCTCTACCCCGGTGTGTTCAAAGATCGGGTCGGCCTCGCGATAGAGCTGCACCCGGGATTTCAACTTGGACGCGAAGGAGTTCAGGAGATCTTGGACGCGGCGGAATTCCTCAGGAGAGTCGATGAGAAACTGGCGGACGTCATCAGTGAACTGGTCGCGGACCACGCGCCGGATGAGCCGCAGGTCCTGGTAGACGAGGGCCGGCGCTTTGCTCGCGCGCGACCGCTCTTCCACCCGGTTCCAGATCTGCAACAGGAACTGGATGTCGTCGGCCAACTCCTTCTCAGTCGCCCCTTCGGCCGCAGTGCGCACGATGACGCCCATCCCTTTGGGTCGCACGCGGTCGGCGAGCTGACGGAGCCGCCGGCGTTCCTGCTCGTTCTCGATCCGGCGGCTCACGCCCACGTAGTTCACGGTGGGCATCAGCACAAGGTAGTAGGCGGGGAGCGCCACGTACGTCGTCACCCGGGCCCCCTTGCTGCCCATCGGTTCCTTGGTAACCTGGACGAGGATCTCCTGGCCCGCGCGCAGCCGCTCGGCGATGGCCCCTCGGCCAAACGACTCCTCGACCTCTTCTCCCGCCAGCCGCTGCGACCGGATGTCGCCGACGTGGAGGAACGCGTTGCGCTCCAACCCGATGTCCACGAAGGCGGCCTCCATCCCCGGGAGGACGTTCGCGACCCGGCCCTTGTAGATGTTGCCCGCCAACGGCTCCCCGTGCTCGATAAAGAGGTTGATCAGCTTGCCGTCATCGAGGACCGCTACGCGCGTTTCGGACGGCTCGACGTTTGCAATGATTTCCTTCGCCATATGCGCTCCTACGAGTCGATCGACTCTAGAACAGAATTTTCTTCCGCCGCATCCCAATACTCAACAACAGTCCCGTGGCCCCGGCCATGGTAATGAGCGCGCTGCCGCCGTGGCTGACCCATGGCAGGGGGATCCCGGTAATCGGCATCAGGCCGACCGTCATCCCGACGTTGACGACGAGGTGAAAAGCCACCATCGCCACAACGCCCACAGCCATCAACGTCCCCAGGCGATCTTTCGCCTGCGCGGCGATGGTCATCGCGCGCCACAGCCACAGCGCGAACAAACCCAGCAGCACGCACGCGCCGACAAAGCCGAACTCTTCGCCGACGACGGTGAAGATGAAGTCGGTGTGCTGCTCGGGGATGAAGTGCAACAGGCTCTGCGTGCCGTGCAGCAGCCCTTTGCCAAGGAACTGGCCCGAGCCCACCGCGATCTTGGACTGGATCAACGCGTACCCCCCGCCTAAGGGGTCAGCGCTGGGATCGAGGAAGACCAGGAGCCGGTGGCGCTGGTAGTCGTGGAGCAGGCGCCAGCCGAGGGGGGCGACCGTGGCCGCGGCGGCGCCGAGCGCGGCGAGCATCCGCGCCGGGAGCTGGGCGACAAAGAGCATCGCCGCGAGAATCGCCGCCACGACGAGCGCCGTGCCGAGGTCCGGCTGGCGGGCAATCAACGCCAAAGGAAGGGCCGCGTGAGCCAGGACGGGCACGAGGGCTCTCCACGAATCAAACTCCTTGTACCCATCGATGTGCTTCGCCAGCGTGACGATGAGCGCCAGCTTGGCGAGTTCGGCGGGCTGGAAGGCGGCCAGGGGCCCGAGGCCGATCCACCGCTGTGCGCCAAAACTCGTCCGGCCCATCACCAGCACTGCCAGGAGCGCCAGGACGGTCCCAGCCAGAATCGACCGCCACACGCGCGCGATGGCCTGGTAATCGACCGCCGCCAGCAGCCCCAGGACGATCAGGGCGATGATAATGTGCACCGCGCGCGCGCGGACGAACTCGGCCGGGTTCGGAGTGTTGTGCACGGCGCTATAGAGCACGAGGACGCCCCCAGCCATGAGCGCCAGCATCGCCGCGAGAAGCGGCCAGTCCAGGTAGCGCAGGAGCCGTTTGCTCATCGGCCCGTCTCCTGATCCACCGCTGGGGAAAACGCGGTCTGGAAAATCGCGCGCGCGACGGGGGCGGCAGCGATGCCGCCGCGGAATCCGTGTTCGACGAACGCGACGACGACCAACCGCGGGGCATCGAGCGGAGCATAGCCGGCAAACCACGCGTGCGGCCGACCCCGCGGATTTTCCGCGCTGCCGGTCTTGCCCGCCATCGGCAGCCCCTCGATCCGCGCGCCCGCCCCGCTCCCCCGGTCGACCACGGCGCGCATCCCCTCCTGCAGCACCGCTAGGCTCTCAGGACGATACGGCACCACGCGCTGCATCACCGGATCGACTCGATGCTCGGTGCGGTCGCGATCGTACGTCAGGAGCAGGACGTGCGGTTGCACCAGCTGACCGCCATTCGCGATGCCCGTGACCATGCGGGCCACTTGGATCGGCGTGACGGTAATCGCTCCCTGGCCAATCGACATATTGACCGCGTCCCCGGGGTACCATGGCTCGCCCACGAGCTGTTCCTTCGTGGACGGGCGGGGGATGATGCCGTTGATTTCTCCCGGCAGATCGATCCCTGTCGGTTCCCCGAGGCCCATGAGAAGCGCGTAGTTCGCCAGCTCTTCACCACCCAGGCGATAGCCCAGGGTGTAGAAGACGACGTTCACAGAGTTCGCGATCCCCGTGATGAAGTCGATGCGGCCCCACGCCTTCAAATCCCTGAAGATCCACTGACCCAACTGAAAGTAGCCGGGGGCGTCGAACATCGTCCGCCGCGAGACGATACCCCGGTCGAGAGCCGCCGTGGCGGTCACCAGCTTGAACACGGACCCCGGTTCATAGGTCGCGCCCAGGGCGCGGTTGAGCAGCGGTTTGCGCTGGTCGGCGGTGATGGCCTGCCACGCCGTCGACCCGATGCCCATGGCAAACTGATTGGGATCGTATGAGGGGAGACTGACCATCGCCAGAATATCGCCGGAGCGGGGATCCATGGCGATGGCCGCACCTGCCCCCAGCCCGCTGGCTTGCAGCGCGTCGTACGCGGCCCGCTGTACATCGAGATCGAGCGTCAACGCCAAAGGACGGCCGGGGACGGCGGGCACGCGAGATAAGATCCGCAAGGGACGGCCGAGGGCGTCCACTTCCACCCGCATCCGTCCGTCGATCCCGCGCAAGACGGCCTCAGTCGCACGCTCCACGCCCGCCTTGCCGATCAGATCCCCCGGCCGGTAGCCCTCACTCCGGCGGGCTGCCAGGTCGTCGACATCGATCTCTCCGAGGTAGCCTAGCACGTGCGCGGCGATCTTGTCGTGCAGGTAGTGCCGCACTGGCTCGACGAGGATCACGACCCCGGGGAGGTCAAGACGATTCTCCTCGATCAACGTGACGATCGCGGCCCCGACATCGCGCTTGATCCGCACGGGCTCAAACAGCCGCAGCCGGTTGGCCTCCACCCGATGCGTGATCTCTTCCGGCGTAATCCCTAAAATGGACGCCAAGCGAGCCACGACCCGCGGCGGATCCTGCAGTTCCAACGGCAAGACCGCCACAGTGAATGACGGACGGTTGGAGACGAGGGGACGGCCCTTGCGATCGTAGATAATCCCACGCGGCGCGGACAGCGTGTAGTCGCGAATGCGATTCTCTTCGGACTGACGGAGGTAATACCCACCCTGCAACACCTGCAGTTGCCACAGGCGTACGGCCAGGATGCTCATCAGCATCCCGATGAGAAGGTTAATGACGAACAGCCTCTTGGCCGGCTGCTGATACTCCATCGCCGTTGATTCGCCGCCTAGTGTTCGCGCTGAAAGCGGGTCTCGATGACCCGAATGGTGCGGAACAGCACCGGAGCGATCGCGCTGTTCAGCACCGCCTGCAGGATCATCCGGGCCACGACGGCCGGCCAGGGCGGCACACCCAAGCCGACAAGAAGGGCCACGATGACCAGCAGCACTCCACCCAACAGTGTCCCTATGAAGGTGGCGATGGCGGGCAGGAGAGGGTTCTCAATATAGATGCTGCGCTCGAACATCCCGGAGGCGAATCCCACGACCAACTTAGACAAACCGTTGACGCCCAGCGGGCCTCCGCCGGACAGCAGGTCTTGCAGCAGCCCCGCTGCCACGCCCACCACCGCGCCGCTTTCGGCCCCCTTGAGGATGCCCACTCCGATGATCAAGGGCACCAAGGGATCCAGGATCGCCCCCCACACCTGCACGCGCGCCAGCCACGCAACCTGCACGAGCGCCAAGATCACCAGGACGCCAGTGTAGGCCAGGACCCGACTC
The DNA here is from genome assembly GCA_001917855.1 of Armatimonadetes bacterium 13_1_40CM_64_14. Taxonomy (GTDB): domain Bacteria; phylum Sysuimicrobiota; class Sysuimicrobiia; order Sysuimicrobiales; family Kaftiobacteriaceae; genus 13-1-40CM-64-14. The sequence continues at coordinate 10,733 of MNEU01000054.1, forward strand.
ACGCGGACTCTTTACAACCCGGCACCCAGCGCCGTTCGCCGGTCACACCGCCACCTCTCATCACATTTCTCATACCCCGCCGCTTACAGCGGGAGCAAAATTAACACCTCTTCGAGACGGTCCAACGCCGCGGCGGGTTCGACTTCGGCCTCCAGAAGGAGTTCGCCCTCCTCCCGAACCACTCGGGTGATGCGCCCGACCGCCAACCCCTTCGGAAAGACCCCGCCCTGGCCAGAGGTCACCACTACGTCGCCGGGCTGCACGTCGCTCGTCCGCGACAGGTACTTGAGGTGCAGCACGCGTTCGTTGCGGCCCTCGACGACACCCAAATCTCGTACGCGCTGGACGACTACACCCACCGCGCTGCGGGAGTCGGCGATCAGCAACACGCGCGCCGCCGTTGGCGTGACCTCGATCACACGCCCCACAACCCCGTCCGCCGTGACCACTGGGGCGTTGCGCCGGACCCCATCGCGGCTCCCGCGATCCACCTGCACCGTGCCAAACCACTTCGCGACGTCGCGTCCGATCACGTTGGCCGCGATCGACCGACTCCCGACCTGGCCCCGGAACCCCAGCAGCCGCTCCAGCCGTTCCCCGGCCAGAGCCTGCTCCCGCAATGCCGCATTCCGTCGCCCCATCCCGTCGAGGGCCTCGCGTAGCTTCGCGTTCTCGACGCGCAACCGGCCGATTTCCGTGTAGAGGCTCCACATCCGCTGGACTCCGTCCGCAACGCGCGCCATTCCCGTTTGCACCGGCAGCAGCACCGCGAGCACTGTGGTGCCAATCGCCCCGACTTGCCTGCGGTCCGGGCTGCGGGCTTGGGTGGTGAGCAGGGCAACCACGAAGACGAAGAGGCCGAAGAACAGCACCAGACGCCGCCGGACCGCGATTAACTCACCCATGCGCGCCTGTGCTCACAGCTTCTTGGAGGTCACGAGCAGCCGCTTCATGTTCTCGAGCTCTTCCAGGGCGTGCCCGGTTCCCATCGCGACCGCCGACATCGGATCGTCCGTGATAATCACGGGCATCCCCGTCTCCTCTCCGAGCAAACGGTCGATGCCTCGCAGCAGTGAGCCCCCACCGGCCAGGACGATTCCGCGGTCCACGATATCCGCCGCCAGTTCGGGCGGGGTGCGTTCGAGAGTCTGTTTCACCGCTTCCACGATTTGCGCCACCGGCTCCGCCAGGGCCTCGCGTGCCTCGGAGCTGGTCATGCGCACGGTGCGAGGCAACCCGCTCACCAAGTCCCTCCCCCGCACATCGATGCTCTGCTCTTCTTTCATCGGGTAGGCGGACCCGATCGCGATCTTGATCTCCTCGGAGGTCCGTTCCCCGATAAGCAAGTTGTAGGCTCGGCGGCAGTACTGAATCAGGGCCTCGTCCATCTCGTCCCCCGCGACGCGGATGGACTTGGACGTCACGATGCCGCCCATGGCGATGACCGCGACCTCGGTCGTCCCGCCCCCGATGTCGACGACCATGCTGCCCACCGGTTCGGAGATCGGCAACCCCGCCCCGATCGCCGCGGCCATCGGCTCCTCGATGAGATACACCTCGCGCGCCCCCGCCTGCTCGGTCGCATCGATGACCGCGCGGCGCTCCACGCCTGTGACCCCGGACGGAATGCCGACGACAACGCGGGGCCGCAGCAGTGTCTTGTTCTTGAGACCCTTGCGGATGAAATAGGCCAGCATCGCCGCCGTGGTGTCAAAATCCGCAATGACGCCGTCGCGGAGCGGCCGCGTGGCGATGATCTCGCCGGGAGTCCGTCCCACCATGCGCTTGGCCTCTTCGCCCACGGCGATGATTTGGCCGTCGTCTGCCCGCTTCGCCACCACGGAGGGTTCGCGCAAGATGATGCCTTCGCCCCGCACGTAGATCAGGGTATTGGCGGTGCCGAGATCGATCCCCATGTCGCGGCTCAGCCGGGAAAACAAGTAGTTTAAAGCCATGGGCCTCCTAAACAAGTCTGTGATTTTGTTCATGCCCGAACCGGACATCGAGTACCAGTCACCACCGGCGTGAGTAAGAAGTCTCGCTCCTGCACTTGGGCACCTGCTTGAAGGGAACCTGTCGAGACCGCGCGGATCACGGACGACTCACTCCTCCCGTCCTCGGGAACGGGTCCACACTGAGCTCCATCCGAATGCGATGTGTCTCAGTCTCATCGTCGCCCAAAACGCCGCCCCAAGTATAGCAACGGGTCTAGAGGGTTTCAAACGGCGCACAAATTGGCTCCCGCGGAGCCTACTGGAGGAGCCGGAAGATCCACACGGCAATGACCATGCCGAGGAGAATGGCGACATTGAGGCGGATGGTGGTCCCGATCGTGACGGTGAATACGCGCAGATCCAGGGTCAATGGTGGGTCAATCCCCGCGCGCACATCTCTGGCCAGCCACGCCAACGCGGGATAGGCCCCCACCGCTTCGGCGATGACGCTCCCCAACAGTGCCCCAAAGAAGATGACGAAAAAGAGAACCCACCATGGGCTGCGCAGGCGACGTGCCACGAGACCTCCTTCGACCACCCACCAGTCCGCGATGAGGCGGGGGCGCTTACTCCACCCTGCGCGGCCGCCGCAGCGCCGACCACACTCCGGCGAGCATCCCGGCCACGGCGCCGACCGCCCACGCCGGAACGCCCCGCAGGCGGGTGGCCTGCGTGGTCCAGTCCTCCGCCGTCCGCTGCGTCCACTGCGCGCGCCTATCCCACATCTGGCGCAGGGCTTTCAGGTCGGTCGTGATGTCGCCCCGCAACCGATGGATGTGCCCGTCGTCGTCCGTGGGACCCGCGGGCTTCATCGCTGCCGTTCCAGCGCCTGCCGGATGGCCTTCCAGTCTTCCCGCAGACTGGTGAGGAAGTTGAGCCGCCGACGCTTCAGGCGAAGGCGGGCTACGAGCACCAACGTGGCGACCACGGCCACCATGATGACAAGGACAATCGCCGTAGCGAGCCAGGGCGCCAGAATCTGCGCCAAGACCAGAATGAGGACGGCCACGGCAATCGGAATCATCAGCAAGAGCAACGACAAGGCGGCCACGAGCAGCAGGAGAGAGATGGCCACATCGCGCAGCGCGCCACGAATTTCCTGGCGTGTCAGGTCCATGCGCGCCTCGAGCAACGCGACGATGTGTTGGAGCAGCCGGCCGATAATGCCGGTCACGGATTCCTGGTCTGGTTTCTCGGACTTCTCAGGGTCCACCATCATCGCCCCCATCTCCGGCGCGGAACATCTCCCCCGCCCCCTTCACCCGTCGCGCACGCCCTCGTGGAGTGCATGGCGAATGGCCTCGCGAACTGGGGTCAAGCGCAGGCTAAACACTTGGACGCTCCGAGTCCCCTGGCAGACGTTGTCGACGAGGAGGGCCTCAAACTCGTCCTGCGTGATCGGCGGGTTCGGGAGGTAGCGGAACTCCCGCACCAGAGCCCGGGACAGCCCCATGGGCATGTGCGCCTTCCACCGTCGGACGCCCAAGGCGCGAGCCACCTCGTCGAGCAGCGCCTCGTAGGTTAACACGTCCGGCCCACACAGATCGTACGCCTCGCCCAGGATATCATGGCGCGTGAGCGCTTGGCGCACCACCTCAAGCAGGTCGCGCACGTCCACGGGCATCGACCGGTATTGGCCTGACCCAAACACCGGGACCACGGGCATCACGGCCGCCAAAGCCACGAGCGGTCGCCGGGGAGCCCCCAGGAGGTGGAACAGGTACCACGGCCCTAGCCGCACTACATCTGCCAACTGCGTGGCGGCGCCGCCGCCCGGTCCAATCACGAAGGAGGGACGGAGAATCACATACGGGACGCCGCCGCGCCGGATCGCTTCCTCGCCCGCCCACTTCGACCGCAAGTAGCGCGGGGCCTGCGGACCCGCGCCCAGGGCACTCAGATGCACGAGGCGACCGACACCCGCAGTCCGCGCAGCCGCGGCGACTTCCGCGGCGCCCCGCCGATTGATCAAGTCGAATGTCGCACCGAGGCGCTCGCGAATCACCGCTACGAGGTGCACGACCGACGCGCACCCGTTGAAGGCGCGTTCGAGCGCCCCGAGGTCGCCGACATCCGCGGAGGCAATGTCACAGCCCAGCGCTCGCAACTCGGTGAGTTGGTCTGCCTTCTTGCTCTGGGGATGCACGACCGCGCGGACCGCAATCCCCGCGCGGCGCAGTGTCTTCACCACATGGGACCCGATGAACCCTGTGGGACCGGTGACTGCGACGAGGCCTTGCACGGGCGCAGCCGTGGCCATCGGGTGAGGTCACACCGCCAGGATGGAGGAGGCCCCTGTCGAGCTCACGGTCATCGGGACCGGACCACGACGAACTCCGTCAGGGCGAGGAGGCTGTCCTTCGCCTCCCCCGGGGCGAGGGGCGCGAGAGCCGCGGCGGCCTGGCGCGAATAGCGTCCGGCGATGTCGAGCGCGTAGTCAATGCCCCCGTACCGAACCAGCAGGCGCTGGAGCTCATCCCGGTCTCCGTCGCGCGCTCCGCCCGCGAGCAGGCCCAGAAGACGCGCACGGTCCCGTGCGGAGCCTTGCGCGAGTGCGCGAATCACTGGGAGGGTCACCTTGCCGCTTGGGATATCACTGTAGATCGGCTTACCCAGCGTGTCCTCCCGGCTCGTCAAATCCAGGGCATCATCGGTAATCTGAAACGCCATGCCCCAGTGGAGTCCAAAGGCCCCCAGGCGATCCGCGGCAGCGGAGTTCCCCGCGACCAACCCCCCCGCCCGGCAGGCCGCGGAGATGAGGTGCGCGGTCTTACCCGCAATGATCTCAAAGTAGGTGTGTTCGTCGCCGTGGGGCTCTTGCCCGAACTTAATCTGCATGATCTCCGCTTGGCTCATCTTGACAGTCGCTACCGCCAGCGTGGGAGCGACGTCCGGGTGACGAATACGGCTGAGCAGATCGAAGGCCTTGGCGAACAGGTAGTCCCCCAGCAGGACGGCAATCTGATTGCCCCACTGCACGTTCACGGTGGAGACTCCGCGCCGGACCTCTGACTGATCAATGATGTCATCGTGGATGAGGGAGGCCACGTGAATGAGCTCAACCGCCGCGGCGAGCCACAGCCGGGCCTCTCCCGCCCCGCCGCTCGCCCCCGCCGACAAACAGACCAGGGCCGGGCGGACCATTTTCCCACGCGTGCTCAGCACGTGGCGGACGAGTTCGCTGACAAAAGGATCATCGGCGGCCAACTCGCGCTCTAATAACGCGTGAAGCAGGTCCAGATCCTCCTGGACGGGAGCGTAGATCGCAGCGAGGTCCATGTTCTAGGAGAGGGGTTCGTGACTAAACGGCAGCGCCCTCCGGCCGGGTGACCAGCCGGAGGGCGCCAGCACGAAGCGACTATTGCACTTTGATGGAGGTCTGCATCCCGGCTTCCGCGTGACCGGCGATGTTACACATGACCGTGTAGGTGCCCGGTTTCAACGTCACGGTCACCTCTTTGGATTGCCCGGGTTGGATGCTATCGACCTCGACGTTGGCTTCCTTGATGATGAAGTTGTGCTCGATGGAGCCTTCGTTCTTGAGCGTCAGCTTCAACGGGCCCGCCTTCAGCGCGGCCGTCGAAAAGGTGATGGACCATTCCTTCTCCGTGACCGTGACGACCGCCCCCGCGCTCGGGCCGCCCGGCTGCTCGCCACTGGGTTTCCCTCCCCCGCCGCCACACGACGCGGCGACCAGCGCCACGAGCAACACCACGACACCTACCCCCATCCGTCTGTACATTGCACCCCTCCTGGATAAGATTGCTCGGCTGCAAAAACCGAGATCAGGATAGCAGAGCAGGTCCGCAGTGACCAGGGCAGCTGTGGAAACGACAGAAGGGCACGCCCGCGGGGCTAGGCCTCGGCGATCAAGCCGAACGATGCGATGAACATCAGTAAGAGGAACCAGGCAAGATAGAACAGCAGGTAGGCCAGGTGGACACGCAGAGGCTTCTTCATGATGCGTCACCCTCGGAAGCGCCCGCGGGCTGTGCCACCGTGGGGCGACCACCTCGCGCGGGGGCCGGCGCGGGCAGGGAGGCGATGCGTTCGACAAAGGCTTTCACCTGGGCCAGAAACCCCGGCCCGTCGTGCAGGCCGAACGCCAGCATCGCCACGCGGGCGGGATCGACCTTGCGGCGTTGCAGGCGTCGGTGCAACTGCTCGATGCGATCCCGCATCAAGAAGTTCCCTTCCCGGTTAAGGCAATCCCCATACGGACAGCCGGTCACAAAAACGCCCGCCGCCCCGCGCGTGAGCGTTTCTTCCAGCCACGAAGGGCGCACGAATCCCGAGCAGGGCACCCGGATGATGCGCACGTGGGGCAGCTCACGCAGATGCCCGCCCTCGGAGAGCGGCTTCAAGTCGACGCTCCAGTCGCAGATGAATCCGACCACGGTCGGCTCTGTCATGTTTGCATGGCGAGGCTGACCTGATTGAGCACATCGCGCTCCATCAACTTCGGAAGCTCGAGGGCTTCGAACGGACACGCGCCGATGCAGATCCCACACTCCACGCAGCGGGACTCGATGACAACCGCCAGCAGCGTGCGGTTGGCGGCCGCCTTGGTGAGTCCCCGTCCCGGTGAGGGGACCATGACGATGGCATTATACGGGCAGTCGTAGTAGCATAACTCGCAGCCCGTGCAGTTCCCGTCGACAACTTGGGCCACGCCCGCGTGGCGCACCTCCATCTGCGCGGGGGTTTCCCGCCGGCTCAGATATGGAATCGCCAACCCGCCCACGAACAGCAGCACCAACAGCGCCACGACGCCCCCCGCCGGAAGGATGTTCATGAACCAGAACGGGAGCATGAAGAACACATCCATGGGAAAGTGGGTCGGCCGCGCCGCGGGAGATGACGGGGGGATCGCATCCCGGGTCACGGGGATCAGGCCGGCCAGCAAAAACACCAAGCCCACGCAGAAGAGGGTCCACACCCCCGGCGGCCAGATCTTCGGATGGCGCAACCGCAAGTAGTGCCACCAGAGGAAGGCGTACAGCGCTGAGGCGGGGCCGATGTGCAGGTACAACAGCCGCACGAGCGTTGTGTCGCTGACCCCGACACCGCCCAGGAGTAGATGCACCAGCCCCTGACCGGCAGCCGGAATGCTGTACAGCATGGCGACGACCAGCGTCGTCAGCAGCTGCGCCCGTTCATCCCACACCAGCTGGTACCCCGTGACGCCGACGAACCCCGCGAACAGCAACAAGAACATTCCGGAGATCCAGGGGTTATCGCGGGCGAACAGGTACCGATCGGTAAACCAGTTGCGAAACAGGTGCAGCAAAATCCCGACGATGAACCCGTCGGCCGCGTACCGGTGCACGCCGCGGATCACGCCGCCATACGGCACACGCTCGGTCAGGTACTGGATGGACGCGAACGCGCTGCCCAGACTCGCCTCGTAGTAGAAGAATAGGAAGATACCCGACAGCACCAAGGTGAGCAAAAATAGGTTGGACAGACCGCCCGTATAGTAGAGTGGATTGAAGTCCGTGGGGTAGACCCGGTTGATCCAGACGTCCAGACGCAGGGTCCCCCGCAGCAGCGCGGTCATGGACCGCGCGTAGCGGCCGGTCGCTTGGTCAGTGGTTGCCGAGCTCATTTCTCCGCCTTCCGCGGTCCTACAAGACCCATCTTGCGCAACACCAAGACGATGAACGAGTACGCAAGGAGGAGTGCGCCCACCGCCGCGCCGCCGCCCAGGTACCAGTGATCGGTCGCCTCGCCGTAGAGGATGCCCGCGGCGAACACCAGCGACAGCGCACTCAGAAACCCGACGGCTGCAACGTAGGCGAACCTCACGCGCATTCCTCCACGGATGCGATCGAGGGGCGCGGTCGCGCCACGCTCCCCGCCGCGCCACACCCTGATCCGATTACAGCTGGGTCCGTCATCCCTTGGTACTCTTTCGTGCCAAACTTTCCCTTGCCACGACCCTCGAGTTTGGCGGTGGGATCACTTGCGCTGTAGGAATCGTTCATACAACGCAATCTCGCGCTTGACGCGGCCGGCCGCGCGATCCCACGCGTATACCCAAAAACCGAGGTAGAGAAACGACACGACAAACACCACCGTGAAGCCTAGCGTGTACAGACACGCTGCCACCGTGGGCGTCTGCCACGCCACCTGCAAAGCTCCCCAGCCGGCGGCCAGCGACACCATCGCCACACCGAACGAGGCGAGAAACACGACCCGCTGCCATAGGCGCCCCACCGGCTAGCCGTGGGCGGGCGCTCGCGCAGGAGAACTCGGGCTGGCAGCGGCCACGGCCCGCTTCTGGGCGCGCCGGTACTGCACTTCCCACAGGAATCCCAAGCTCAGCACGACCAGCGTGATCCACATGATGATAAACGGATCGCGTTCGATCACCGCGATGTTGAACAGAATCAACGCCGTGAACGCGAGGAAGTAGAGCACCGCGAGCGCGCCGACTACGGTGAAGAACGGCCGCTCCAACGGCCGCCGGCCCCGGCTGCGATCGAGGAAGGGGACGAGCATCCCCAGCCCAATCAAGAGCCCGGGACCCAGCCCCGCCCACAGCGGCGGCGTGTACTTCACATACTGGTAGAGGGCCAGAAAGTACCAGTCGGACAGAATAGGTAGGGGTGTACGCGTCGGATCGGCGCGGCGCCCGCTTTCTGCTGGCAACACGATCGAAATCACGAGCAGCATCGCCAGGAACACAACCACCGGAGACAGCGACATGTTGATCCGCTTCCGGCGAGTGCGGAAGAAGAGGACCTCGACGAGAATCAGCAAGACCAGCGAGATGCCAAAGTGCAAGGCGTAAAAACGGGTGATGGTAGCTTGGCCCACGGCGGGCCCGCCCAAGAACACAAAGGCGATCATGGACCCAAACTTCAGCGGCCCGATGAGGGGAAGCTGATCAAAATACACCGGCACCGTGAGCACGACCTTCGCCGCCCAGAACGCCCGCTGGTTCCAGATCAACAGGTAGCCGGTGATCCCCGAGATCATGCCCAAGATGAGGCCGGTGAACGCGAGCATCCACGAGAGCTCCCCGGGCTTCTTGTACTCGCCGAGGAAGTACATGCGGTAAATACGCAGGAAGATGACCGTGATCAGCGCATCGGCACCGTATTTATGCAGGCCGCGGATCAGCCCGCCCACCGCCAGGGGTCGGCCTAACAAAAACCCCAGGCGCCCCACGTCGTTTTGGATATGCTCAATCGAACTGTAGGCCTCCGTCGTGGTCGGCACGTACCACAACATGAGAATGACGCCGGTCACCACGGTGACAAGCCAGAAGTAATACAGCATGGGCCCCATCAGGTAGAGCGGATTGTCCTGATGGGCCACCAGCGTCTCGTCGAATAGATCGAGCTTCTGACGCCGTTCCCGTAACCACTCTAAGATCTTTTCACCCATGGCCGGTCCTCTGTCTTAGATCTTCACACGTGCGCGTGCGTCCCCGGCGTCCTTAACCTCTACGTAGATCATGCGATGCCGCCGGGCTCCACATCGGTCACCACAATCTGATCCCCTCGGACCTCAAACAGGAACGTGCGCGGAGGCCGTGGAGCAGGCCCCGACACGACCCGGCCGGGGGTTTGCCGATCGGCGGGATCGTAGATGCTGAGGTGACACGGGCAGGCCATCAACGCGTGCTGGCGTTCGGGGGGCGGGACATACCCGCCGTAGCCCGCGGTCACTTCCTTGTAGTTGGCCACATAGTTGTAGATGCACCCGAGGTGAGGGCAAATCCGCGAGAAGATAATGATGTCGCTTTGCGTCACCGTGGGGGTTTTACCGATCTCCTTGGCCCAACTCAACGGCCCCTGGCCGGTGGCTGGATCGAAGAGCGTGATCGGGTACGGGAGCCGCACGACCACGCCGGGGACGTTCGCGGCCTTGAACCCTTCAGGAGTGTACTGGGGGTACTTCTGCATGAACACGAAATACTTGGAGTCCCAGGGATTAGCCACCTCGCGTAGTGCGGCCACGGCGGTGGGTTCCCCCTTCGGCGTATCTCCGGTTGTGGGGGCATAGATCTTGAACTTCTCGACGTTGGGCTTGAGGAAGCGCAACAACGGTGAGATCACCGCCACCAGGGCGCCCAGCACCGGGATCGCGGTCACCAGCTTGAGGAACCGGCGGCGGGCCATCAGTTCGGGGGCTTGTGGGTCCATCATGTCTCTGGGAGGAATTGCCGTATGCCCATTATCGTGGCGCCTGGGGGTACGTGTAGATGAACGTCCAAATGTAGCTCACGACGGCCCAGATGTCGTCATCGGAGAGCACGCCGCGGTAGGAGGGCATATCGTCGAATCCGTCCGCAGTCACCTGGAACAGGTCCGTGGGCTTGCGCTGCGCCATGAGGTTGACGTCCGTGAAAATTCCCGGTCCCATCCCGCGCGCCCAGTTCCACCTCTTCTTGGCAATCTCCAGCCCCTCGCGACCACGGCCGTCCCCCGCTACACCGTGACAAGCGGCACAGGTCAGCCCCTGCCCGTGGACCGGGACCGCCTGCGTCTCATAAATCTGCTTGCCCCGCGCGACCTGCGCAGGCGAGGTGGTAAATGCCCACTCAAAGAAGATCACGTTCCAACGGTCTTGATCGGTGAGCTTGACGCCAAACGTGGTGGCCCCGTACGCGGGCCGCGGCCCGAACGCGGGCATGGCCGTGTTCGGGCGGCCGCGGGTCACCGTTTCATACATGTTGAACGGACTGTTCAGCCGCATCTGGACCAAGTTGTGAAAGTTCGCGGGTCGGCTGGGCAACTGCTCCCCCGTTGCGCGAATGCCAAACAGGGCCAAGAAATCCGTCAGTAGGTTTTTCCCGGGGGACTTCAAATTCCCGGCAGCCGGTCCGTTGCCCAGCCCTTCTGGACCATGACAGATCAAACACTGTGTCTTGGAAAACACTTTGGCCCCTTCAGCCACCGACGGGTGCATAGGCTTCCCCGAGGCATCGACCGGCAAGAGAGGCGGATCCTTCGGCGCCAGCGGCAACCCTGTGCGCACCGCGGGGACTCGAGAGACATTAACGGCCGGTTGACACGCGGCCATAAAAAGAACGCCCACCATGACGGCGGCCAGGGCGGCGATTGTACGACCGGACATACCGCCGTCTGGGATTCTTCGAATGCCCAGGGACTCCTCCCCTGCCCGCCCCGCAGAACCGGGCAGGCAGTACTCGTCGTCATCGCGAACAACGTCTGCGCAAACGTCCCATCTCATTATGTCAAACCCTGACCCCCCCGCCGCCTCAGCGGACATCCCCGCGATCGCCGCCACCGCGCTGACGAGGCGCTTCGGGCGCGCGTGGGCGGTACGGGATCTCACGTTTGCGGTTCCCCCACGGTCTGTCCTCCTCGTTGTCGGTCCGAACGGATCTGGGAAAACAACGCTGCTGCGGCTCCTCGCAACGGCGCTTCGTCCGACCTCAGGGAAGGCAACAGTCTTCGGCCACGACGTCGTCGCGCATGCAGAAATGGTCCGGGCGCAGGTGGCCTTCGTCAGCGCCACACCGGGAGTCTACGATTCACTCACCGCTCGGGAAAATCTCCAGTTCGCGGCCGCGATGTGCGGCCGGCGGTTCGAACCGATGACGCTCTGGCTGGAACGGGTGGGCTTGGCCGGCCTGGGCGAGCACCCCGTCCGGACATTCAGCCAGGGGATGAAACGTCGGCTGGCCCTCGCGCGAGCGTGGCTGGCCGTACCCTCGGTGTTAATCCTTGATGAACCCTATAACGGTCTCGACGCCGAGGGTGTGCGCCTCGTTCACACCATGGTGACCGAGACCACGCAGCGGGGCGGGTGCGCGGTCGTGGCGACGCAGGAGTGGGAACGCGGCAGGCGTATCGCCGATGGGGTCCTCGTCCTCTCCGGAGGTCGCCTGGCAGATCACGCTCCCGCGGCACACTTCGCTGCCCACATCCTGACCATGGCAGGGAGCCACCCGTGACAACGATCGACCGCGTGGCAGCGGTCACGAGCAAGGAACTGCTCCTGGAGTGGCGAGGTCGGCAGACGGCAACCGCAATGGGTATGGTCGCCCTCCTCGTGATTTTGTTCCTGGGGGTTGTGTTGGGATCCGAACCAGCACGTGCGCCGGCCGTCCTGTGGGTCGCCATGGGATTTGCGACCGTGTTGGGAATTCCCCGCCTGACGCAGGCGGAAGTTGAACAGCAGGCACTGGAAACTCTCCTGTTGTACCCCGGGAGCCGGGAGCACATATACTGGGGGAAGTTTCTCGCACTCGTCGTCATGTTGACGGCGCTACTGGCGTTCCTGTGGGCACTCGTGGGCGTGCTGTTCAACATCCCGATCTGGACCCATCTGCCGGCCTTGATAGGAATCGGAGTCTTGGGGGTGATCGGGCTGGCGGCCATCGGCACGCTATTGGCGGGCGTGGTGCTGCATGTGCGCGCCCGCGAGCTGCTGATGCCCCTCCTGTTGCTACCGCTCGCCTTGCCAGTGGTTTTGGGCTGCGTGCGGCTCACCGAAGCCGCGCTCGCGGGCAGGGGCGAGGGCATGTGGCTGGTGGTGCTCGGGGTCTTCGGTCTGACTGCGTTGTTGGTGTGCCCGATCCTGTTTGAGGTGGTGATGGAAGAGCCGTGAGGGGGCAAACGTTCCTCGGCGCGATCGCGCTTGGCTTGTTGGCCGCCGGGGCCTACGTCGGATTAGTCGCCTCCCCGCCGGACGCCTTCCAAGGCGAGTATGTGCGCATCATGTACGCGCACGTGCCCAACGCGTGGGTGGCCTACGTGGCGTTTGCTATCACCTGCGTCGCGAGCGCCCTGTATTTGGCAAAGCGCACTCCCGTGTACGACTACATCGCGCACAGCGCCACGGAACTCGGGGTGGTCTTCACCGGACTCGCCCTGGTGACCGGATCGATTTGGGGTCGCCCCGTGTGGGGCACCTGGTGGACGTGGGACGCGCGGCTCGTCACCACCGCCGTGCTTTTCTTCATCTATCTCGGCGCCCTGCTGGTACGGGGCCTCGCCGACGATCCGCGGCGCGGCGCGCGTCTCGCCGCCGTGGTAAGCATCGTCGGGTTCCTGGATGTCCCCGTGATTCATTACTCAGTCGTGTGGTTTCGTACCCTCCACCAGCCGGCGTCTCTCACTCGGGGCGACATCAAGATCGCCCCCCCGATGCTCGCCGCCCTTCTCCTGGGCCTCCTCGCGTTCACCGTATTGTTTGCCTACCTGCTGACACTGCGCATCCGCTTAGCGCGCGCAGAAGACGCCGGGGAGGCTGCGTGACGCTGATGGGGTGGATCGCGCTGGCGTACGGCATCGTGCTGATCACCCTGACCACCTACGTGCTGGTGTTGCGTCGCCGACTCCGTGACGCGACCAGAGCGCGTGGGACACCGACCCAGCACTCATCGGTCCGATGAAACGCGCCCGTCTTGTGCTTGCCGCCGTCCTCGTCGTCGGAGCGCTGCTGTACTTGATCATCGGCGGCATTCGCGGGGCGATCGTCTACTACACCACGCCCAGCGAGCTCCTGGCCCAAGGCGCAAGCGCGGTCGGACGGTCCATGCGGCTGGGCGGGCAGGTCGCACCCGGCTCGAAGAAATGGAATGCCCAGACGCTAGACCTGCGTTTTGTGCTCACTGACGGTACGGCATCCATACCTGTCGTCCACCACGGTGCGCCACCGGATCTGTTCACCGAAGGGCAGGGCGCAGTCGTCGAAGGCACGTACGGTAGCGACGGGATGTTCACTGCACACGCGATCATCGTCAAGCACTCCGAGCAGTACGCACCCCCCGCTTCGCCGTGATCGCCCTTCTCGGGACTGGGAGCCTTCTGCTTGCTCTGGTATGTGCTGTCGCGGGCCTGGGAGTTCTCATCCGTGGACACCGCCGGGACGGTCCGCGCGGACTGACCAGGGGCTATCGGGCCGCTATCGGCATGTTTACCGGCGTCAGCTTGGCCGTGGTGGCCATGGAAACGGCGTTAATAGGTTTTGACTTCAGCATTCGCTATGTTGCGGCCAACGTTAATCGCGTCACGCCCTTGCTGTTCCGCATCGCCGGATTGTGGGGGGCGCTCGAAGGCTCGATCCTGCTGTGGGTTTGGATTCTCAGCGGCCTCACCGTACTCGTGGCGCAGCTCTATCGCTCTCGGCACCCCACCTTCCTTCCTTATGTCTTAAGCGTCTTGTTTGCCATTGCCACGTTCTTTCTAGCGCTGATCGTCGGACCCGCGAACCCGTTCACCCGTTTGGCCGTCACACCCCTCGACGGGGTGGGGCTCAACCCGCTGCTGCAAAATCATCTCCTGATGGCCGTACACCCTCCCCTGCTGTACCTCGGGTATGTCGGATTCTCTGTTCCCTATGCGTTTGCGATGGGCACGTTGCTCTCCGGCCGGCACCGGGATGAGTGGACGACCCTCACGCGGCGGTGGACGTTGGTGGCGTGGACGGCGCTCACCGCGGGGTTGTTCCTCGGCGCGCGGTGGTCCTATGACGTGTTGGGTTGGGGCGGATATTGGGCATGGGACCCGGTCGAGAACGCCGCGGTCATGCCCTGGCTCGTGGCGACGGCGTTTATTCACTCCTCCATGGTGCAGGCGCGCCGACAGCTACTCCGCACCTGGAATCTGGGATTGATCATCGTGGTCTTCTTGCTCACGATCTTCGGGACATTTCTCACCCGCAGCGGGGTTATTGCCTCGGTGCACTCCTTCACCCAATCCCTGATCGGGCCTTTGTTTGTCGCCTTCTTGTGCGTAGCGACGCTCGTGTCGCTGGGTGCCCTGTTCTGGCGCCGAAGACAGGCCCCTGAGGGCGGATTCGATAGCCCGCTGTCTCGAGAAACGATGATGCTGATCAACAACCTCATCTTGGTGACCATGGCGTTTACCGTCTTTCTGGGCACGATCTTCCCGCTGGTCGTCGAAGTCGCGACTGGCGCCAAAGTCACGGTCGGCCCGCCGTTTTTCGACCACATGGTTGGACCGCTCGGCGTCTTGCTGCTCCTGGCCATAGGAACCGGCACGGCGCTGAGGTGGGGACGTAGCGGACGAGACGATCTCCGTAAGCTGGGCGCCCTCGCCGCCGCCGCAGTGGCCACCACAGGCGGCCTTGCCGCTGCCGGTGTGCACAGTTCCACCGCTCTGATTGCGCTGGGGGCGACCGTGTTTGTAGCCCTGGCCCAAGTGACCGAGTACGCACGGGGAGCCCTCGCACATCGCGCGGCCACTGGCGAGGGCCTGCTGGCCTCGGTGGGGGCACTCTTTTCCATCAACCCGCAACGCTACTACGGGTATTTGACCCACCTCGGATTGGTAGTCGCCGTCGCCGGCATCATCGCGTCCCAATCCGGGCGGATAGAAGTGCAAGGCCATCTCGCCGTCGGCGAGACGATACAGGTCGGTGCGTACACCCTCCGCCTGGAAAGCCTCGAGGCGCTCGTGGGGGCGGATCGGATCGTCGTCGCTGCTCCGCTGGCAATCGGCATCCTTGACGCAACGGCCCAGGCGGGCACGGCGCGGTCCTCGGGTGACGTGGACATCCTTCGGCCGTCAGAAAACTTCTTTCGTCAATCCCGCACGCCAATCGCCACCCCTGCAGTGCGCTCAACCTGGCGCGACGATTTGTACGTCGCCTTACTCGCGTTTGACCCAAAGGAACAGAGTGCTGTGGTGCGAGTCGTAATCTCCCCCATGGTGTCGTGGTTGTGGGCGGGAGGTGCGATCATGGTCGCAGCAGGAGTTCTGGCGCTATGGCCGACTCGCGGACGGTAATGCCCCGCCATCCCCTACCCTGGGCCTGGATCGGGATGGCCGCCGCGGTCATCCCGCTCCTGCTGGTGCTCGCCTCTGGGCTCCGGCGTGATCCCCGCGCCTTGCCGTCCCCGCTCGTGGGACGTCTGGCCCCTCCGTTCGACTTACAGCTGTTCAGCGGAGGCCGCCTGCGCTCAGCCGAACTGCGGGGCAGACTCGTGGTCCTCAACTTCTGGGCATCGTGGTGTGTCCCGGCCTGCACGGATGAAGCCCCCGCCCTCCAAACGATCTGGGAGAAGTACCGCGCGAAAGGCGTGACAGTCGTCGGGGTGAACATTCAGGATCGCGAAGCGCCCGCACGCGCCTTCATCCAACGCTTTGGGCAGACATTCCCCGCGGGGGTGGACCCCCGCGGCCTGATCTCAATCGACTATGGCGTGTACGGTGTCCCGGAGACTTATGTTATCGACCGGTCGGGGCGCACCGTGTACAAATATGCGGGCGCGGTGAGCGAGGACTTGTTGGCTCCGGTGATGGCACCACTACTGAAAACCCGATGATCCGTCAGAACCTTCTGCTCGCTGCGTGGATGCTCGCGTTGACGCTGATCGCTTCGGGGCAGGAAGTCGACCCCCGAGTCCGGCTCATCGCATCCAAGCTGCGCTGTCCGGTGTGTCAAAACGAAAGCGTGGCCGACTCGCAATCCGAACTGTCCGCCCAGATGCGCACCTTGATTCGGGACAGACTTGCCGCCGGGGAGACAGAAGACCAGATCGTTGGCTATTTTGTCAGTCGCTACGGCGAGTGGATCTTGTTAGAACCCCCCCGCCAGGGAGTGCTGTGGCTCGTGTGGCTGGCGCCGGCCGTGGCCCTTCTAGGTGGTGCCGCTCTCGTGATCGCCTACCTGCGGCGTTCTGTTCGGCCGCGAGCCCATTGAACCCCTTAGCCCGCGGTCATCGGGGCAGCACCAAGCGAGGACGCGGCGACCATCATCGGCCCTGCTGAAGCAATCCGTCGATCAACTCATCCACCGCGTGCGGGGAAAACAAACAATAGGGATAGTCGCGATGGGTCGCCGCCGCCGTGGCCTCCCCGCCTCGTTCGAACGCGCTCTGCCGCTCCTTCACATCGGTGAGCTCGGTCGTCAAGGCGCGGGCTAGGCTCTCGTTGATCTCTCGGATGCGCTGTGTCGCCGCGCGACGCTCGCGCCGGCTCAGTGCTCCGCCCTCCAACGCCACGATCAAGGCCCGTTTCTCGTCGACCTGCCCCTGTTGGGCGGGCGTGGGATGGGGAATGAGCCGGTCGGGATTATGCTGGATCTCCAGCACTCGGCGCTCGAGGGTGTGACGTTCTGCGGTAGGATCGAACGCCTGGAGGGGCAGGTGCAGCGTGGCCGTCGCCACGGCGTAAGCCGGCGGCTCAATCCCGAAGAAGTCGCGGATCACACCATCGGTCACGCGATCGTAGCGGCCTCCGCCAACCCCATGCACGAACAAGTCGGCCAGGCACAGCCGGCTGAAGGCCGTTAGCGCGAGGGCGCGCCCGCGAAGGGCGACGTCGTGAAGGACGTCGGGCCCGGCCGCGGCGTCGGCGTCGAGCACGTGCGTGGGACCAGCAAACAGGCGGATCGTGCGTCCGCGCCTCTGCACAAATAACGGCTGCCGCCGGCGATTGCTCAGAATCCAGAACGGCAGTTCCTGGCGGTCCGCGTCGAAGGCGAGATCGGGGAACGGTTGGGCCGACGTGCGGACTTTATACCGGGCGCGGTACGCTGCAAGGTGCTTATTGTAGACTGCGGCAAAGTGTACCCCATCGGAGAGCAAATGCCAGGCAAACCGTTTGAATGCCTGGCATCCGCTCAGCAGCGAAACCGCCAGTTCGCCGTAGGGCCGGTTCCCCTCATACCTCCGCCGCGCCGCTGTCAGAAACCTCACGAAATTCGTCTCCCGCGTGGGAGTGCCCGCGGTCTCCGCGAAAGCCTGCAATGCCTGCATCGCCTCCGGGAGCGGCACTGTGTCCAAGTGCGCGTGCAAGCGGTACACAAACGCCTGCCAGTCTGTCGCCGAGGGCGCGTCGATGGCTTCGTAGGGGACATCCGGGTCGACGCGCAGGAGGGTCTCGTGGACGAGGCGTAGTTCACGCCCCTCGCGGCGCGGCACATCCGCACCAATCTCCTGGGGGGTATCGGTATCGACAGACATACTTAACCCGATGCCGCCCGTCTCACGGGCGACACGGTCGACCACCAGGTGCTTCAGCCAGATCCCGGGGTGGAAGAAAGTCGGCTGATGTCCGGTCACCACGAGCGGGTTGCGCGCGCCTGGCGCCGCGGCGACGAGGCCCAGCGCCTTGGCGTAGGCGGCCGCTGCGGTCAAGACTTCCGGACGCGCCTGCCGCCGGACTTCGGCAAGGGGCACGCCCGCAAGTGGCACGGCCAGTCGATCCAACGCGGCGGCGTTGTCGCGGGCCAAAGCATCCCACTGGACGATGGGAGGAAAGCAGAACGCTTCCCCGGAACGCAGGGGAATCTCAAACTCTGGGTTCACAGACGAGGCGATGTGGGATTCACCGCTCACATCACACGAACTGATCCAGCCCGCGCAGCCCGATCTTCTCGCGGCAGGCGAACGGTTCGCCAGACTCGCGACCGATCAGGTCTCCGAAGTAGCGGTTCCACAGGCGCATGTCATCGAAGAACCGCTCGTTGCGTCGTTCGGGGCCGAACTGCGACGCGTACGCGCGGATGGCATTCATCTTTTGGTCGACGTAGTCGGAGATGTCGAAGACGAACGCCAGGTCCGGGTGCAAGCGATAGTGGGTCGTGAAGTAGTGCAGGATGCGTGGGGGCATGTGCGGCTCGCCTGGAAGAGCGGTCTTGGTCAATTTTCCGTAGAATCGTGCTGCTTCGCAGAGGGTCGCCGCAGCTACGTGGTCGGGATGCGCATCCACCCAGTACGGCACGAAAAGAATCTCCGGCCGCACCTGTCGGATCACTCCCGCCACCTGCATCCGGTTCTCGACCGTGTCTGTCAGGTACCGGTTGGGCATCTCGAGCGTGATGCGCGAGACCCCCAGGAGGCGCGCCGCCTCGGCGGCCTCGCGGGCTCGGCGCTCCGGTGTACCCACCGGGGTGGGTTCTCCGTTAGTGAGGTCACACACGGTGACCTCGTGACCCTGGGCGCGAAGGGCAAGGATCGTCCCGCCCATACCGATTTCCACATCATCGGGGTGCGGGCCAATCGCCAGAATCTTCACGGCGTCTGCTGCACGAGGGCCACCCGATCCGGGAACCAACGCGCGACCTCCGCTTCCAGCACCTTCAGGTAATAGGCGCGGCGGGCGTCGGCGTCATCCAACCCGCCCCAGAAGTGACGCCGGGGGTTCCTGTAGATGCGGGCCACCGGCAGCTCCACGACCCTGAGGTGATGATAGGCTGCCTGCACCCATACCTGAAGCGGCAGCCCGTAACTGGGTTCTGTGAGCTGCAGTTTGCGCAGCGCCTCCACGCGGTAGGCCTTAAACCCGCACCAAGCATCGGTGAGCGCATACCCCGTGATCGCCTGCAAGCGAGCGACGAACTCCCGGTTGAGCCGGGCCCGATCCGGTGGTGGGGGATCGCCTGGCAAGGTGGGGTCCAGATAACGACTGCCGGAGACGATGTCGGCCGTCGCGATAGCCTGGAGGAAGTCGGGGATGCGCTGCGGCTCATGCTGCTCGTCGCAATCGATCGTCACTGCCACTGCACACCCTCCATCGATCGCGTGGCGAAACCCCGTGATTAAGGATTGCCCATAGCCGCGGTTGGTGTCGTGCCGCGCCACATGCACGTCGGGATGCGCGCGGATAATCTGCGGCGAGCGGTCGGTCGATCCGTCATCGACGACGAGAATGTCGCTCGCCGGCACCGCTCGGCGCACCTCCACGAGCACCTGATTGAGCGTGGCTTCTTCGTTGAAGACCGGAATAATGATCAGTGCGTCGGCCACGGATCTCCCCCGAAAAGCGACTGACTCCCGATGCCTAGCCCCACATTCCTGAGCAGGCGATTGTCGCTCCACAGTATAGGAACGGTATGCAAGTATCGCAATAATCCCGACTCGAGGGATCAGAGGGGGGAGCAGAGGCCTGTCCCCGTAGCAGTCGGGGCAGGTCAGCCCGTCTGTTCGTAGACGGCCATCATCTGGACCAACACGCGGTCCAAAAAGAGATCGATGTGGCGAATGGAGCGCACCCGACGTTCGGATGGCAGCGGCAGACGGGAGAACACCGGTTGGGTGATGGATCCTTTAAAAAACAAGAAAGTGCGCGTAGCTTCGGCAGGAGACAAGCGTAAGGCGGCGACTTGGAGGCCTAACGCACGTCCCGCCTCCTCCCCCGCCGCCAACGCCGCCCGTTGTCCCCGGCCCCCAGACAGGTATGTGGAGAGGGCGTCCATGAGCGTGCGACATGTCAGCCGCATCTCGTCGGCTGCCTTGGGGTCGAGGTCAGCGTACCACTGCTGTTCGCGAATCCGCCGGCGCGATGTGCCTGGAATCAGCCGTGCCCCACGATGACCAATAACGTCGGCAAGGCGCCCGGGGGGCTTCTGTTGCTGGGAGCGCAAGAACACCGTCAGATCTTCCTCACGGTAGCGTCGGTGGCCTCCGGGGGTTCGAAAGACGCGGATGCGGCCGGCATCGGTCCACAGCCGAAGCGTCGAGGCATCTACGCCAAGCATCTGACAGGCTCTGCTCACGGTCAGCCAGGATGGTTCCGTCACAGACCGGGCGGTCATGACAGCACCT
>MNEU01000009.1 GCA_001917855.1 Armatimonadetes bacterium 13_1_40CM_64_14
CGCCTCGTGCGCGATGTTGGTGAAGTGAAACCGCGGCTCGCCCGGGGCATCGGCGGCGCCGGACGAGCGACGATTCAGGATCACGACCAGCGCGATAGCGGCCACGAACGACACGCCAACAGCGAGACGGCGCTGCGACAGCGAGGGGGAAATCACGGCGTGAACCATACCATGCACCGCATCCAGTTGCCAGCGCCGAGTGTAGGGCTAACTTCTTGACATGACGCGTCTTGGATACAAGCACCTGGTCGCCATCTGCGTCGCTCTGCTGCCGCTCAGCGCCTGCGGTCATGAGATGCACCCCCCGCTCTTTAAGCGGCTGACCCCGGGTCACACCGGGGTCACCTTCGCCAACACCATCACCACCAATGATTCCGTGAATGTGCAGACCGACCCCTTCGTCTATAACGGCGCTGGGGTGGCGGTCGGTGACATCGATAACGATGGATTACCGGACATTTTCTTCGCCGGCAACATGGTCTCGAGCCGCCTCTATCTGAACAAAGGCGACATGCGGTTCGAAGACATCACGCAGGCGGCCGGCGTTGGGACCAGCCGCTGGGCCACCGGCGTGACCATGGTGGATATCAACAACGATGGCTATCTGGATATCTACGTCTCGGTCTCCGGGCCCCCATGGTCCACCGGGGCGCAGCGGGCCAATCTGTTGTTCGTGAACAACGGGGATCACACCTTCACGGAAGCAGCTGCCCGATACGGGATTGCAGACACCGGCTTTACCACCCACGCCGTGTTTCTCGACTACAACCACGACGGATACCTCGACCTCTTTCTGCTCGAGAATTCTCCGGAAGATTTTGCGCGTGGCGAGGCAAACCGACACCCGGCGGGCGTTCCCAGCGTCAGTCCCGGCAGTTGGAATCGGCTCTATCGCAACAACGGCGATGGGACGTTCACCGACGTTTCGCGGGAGGCCGGGATATTGCGGGACGTCGGGTATGGCCTCGGCGTGGTCGTCGCGGACTTCAACCGGGACGGGTGGCCCGACATCTATGTCTCGAACGACGATGCGGCGAATGACGTCCTGTACATCAATAACCGGGATGGAACGTTCACCGATAAAGCGACGGCCTTGCTCGGGCACACGAGCTTTGCCGGCATGGGCGTCGATGCGGCCGATTTCAACAACGACGGCTGGCCCGATATCCTGCAGGTGGACATGATGCCGCAGGACCTGCGGGCGCGACACCGGATGAGCGGTTCCGCGACCTATGGCGGTCTGTTGGAGTTCGGTCAGCGGGGAATTCACCCCGCCTATGATCTCAACACGCTGCAGCTTAACAGCGGGCGCACCAATGACGGAAATATCAGGTTCAGTGAAATTGCCCGGCTGGCTGGTGTCGCCTACACCGATTGGAGCTGGAGCGCGCTGGTCGCGGATGTCGACAACGACGGCAACAAGGACATCTTCATCACCAACGGCTATCCCAAGGCCGTCACTGATTTTGATTATCAGACGGCCATGTTCGGCGTACGCCGAGTCCGAGATCCTCAGGCCGCCCGCCGGCGAGGACTGAAGCTGCTGCGGGACCTGCGCAGCTACACGCTGTCGAACTATCTCTTTCGCAATCAGGGCGATCTCACGTTCGTCGACGAGACCAAAGCCTGGGGGATGGATCAGCCGGGGGCTTCCTATGGTGCCGCGTATGCCGATCTCAACAACGACGGCAGACTCGACCTGGTGGTCAATAACATGGACGCTCCGGCGTCCATTTACCAGAATGTCAAACCCCTGGACGACTCGAGTCACTATCTGCAGATCAAGCTCCAGGGGGAAGCTCCCAATATTCGGGGGATCGGGGCGACGCTGATCCTCACCGCGGGGGGACAAAAACAATACCTCTACCACTCCCCCTACCGGGGTTACATGTCCACCATGGACGACCGAGAGCATTTCGGGTTGGGTGCGGCCAAGCGGGTGGACAGCCTGGAAATCACCTGGCCCGATGGACGGTACCAGCTGCTCACGGGCGTGGACGTGGATCGGATGATCACCGTGCGGCAGGGAGACGCAACGCGCGAGGTGTTGGGTGTCGGGTGTCAGGTATCAGTCTGTCTCCCCCGACACCCGGCACCTGACACCCGACACCGGCTCTTCCAGCCGATGGATGCGCGCCGAGCGTTGAAGTACAAGCATCAGGCTGGGACGCATGTCGACTACGACGTGCAACCCCTCTTGCCCTACATGATCTCGAGGCAGGGTCCTCCAATGGCGGTGGCGGACGTGAACGGCGACGGCCTGGATGACGTGTTCATCGGCGGGGCAGGGGGCATTCCCGGAAAGCTCTTCATTCAGCGAAGGGACGGCAGCTTCGCGGAGTCCGCACACGGTCAACCCTGGGTGGCCGACACGGCATACGACGATTGGGGAGCCGTGTTCTTCGATGCCAACGGCGACGGACTCCCCGACCTGTATGTGGCGAGCGGCGGCTATCACCTCGCACCGACCTCGCGACGGCTGCAGGACCGTCTCTATATCAACAAGGGAGGCGGCAGGTTCGTGAGAGACAGCCAGGCGTTGCCGGAAATGTTGACCAGCACGGCCGCCGTCGTGGCCGGCGACTTCGACGGCGATGGCAAATTGGACCTGTTCGTCGGCGGGCGGCTGGCGCCGAGAAACTATCCCTATCCGGCTCGGAGCTATGTGTTACACAACGACGGGGGCGTCTTCCGGGATGTCACGGAGGTTGGATCTGGTCACGGCGGGGGAATGGATGCCGCTCCAGTTCTATCGCAACGATGGGAAGCGATTCCACAACGTCACGGCGTCCCTGGGCCTGCCACCGCTGCGGGGTTGGTGGTACAGCCTGGCAACGGGAGACTTCAACCACGACGGCCATCCCGATCTGGTGGCTGGGAATCTCGGTTTGAATCACACGTACACGGCGTCGCAAGCAGGCAAGTTCGGCGTCTATGCGGCCGATTTCACCGGGAACCGGACCACGGACGTGGTCCTCACCCAGGAACTCGGTGGGACGGAATACCCGTTCGGCGGTTTGGCGACCCTGGGTCGCGCGATTTATCCGGTGGGACTGAAATTCGCTACGCATGAAGCGTTTTCGCGGGCGTCCATCGAGCAGGTGTTCAGCCCTTCGCAGTTGCGTCAGGCTCTGCACTACCAGGTGGACACCTTCGCCAGCGTCTACCTGCAGAACAATGGCAATGGGACGTTCGCCACGTACGCGTTGCCCAATCGCGCGCAAATCTCACCGATCAGAGGGATCATCGCGTACGACGTGGACGGTGACGGCAATCTCGACCTGATCGTGGCGGGGAACCTGTACGACGCCGAGGCCAACACGCCCAGAGCGGATGCGGGCAACGGTCTGTGGCTGAGAGGCGACGGCCACGGTCACTTCACCCCGGTTCCTCCGGTCGAAAGCGGCTTCCTGGCGCCGGAAAACGTCACCGGGCTGGCCCTCGTGAAAACGCCTGCAGGGAGCGCCGTGCTCGTTGCGAACCACGGCGACTCCCTGCAGGCGTTTACGATCCGGCGCCGCTAACGGGCCCGGCTTACCACCCCGGGTTCTGCTGTAGCGTGCTGGTCGACCCGACCTTGCTCAATTCGATCTGCAGCGACGGGATCGGGTACAGATTGTACTTACTCGTGAACGGCGTCGCGGCGTTGAGGTAGGACCTCCGCGTTGTCTCGGTCGTCACGTAGTCGGTGATCGTTTGCGTGGCGATTCCCCAACGGCGCAGATCGAAGAACCGCTCCCCCTCCATCCCCAGCTCGAGCCGGCGCTCGATCCTCACGGCATTGCGCGCCGTGGCCTGATCGGGGAACGTTGGGTAGAGGCCAACTCGGTACGTCGCCCATTGGATCTTCGGATCATTGATGGGCACGGCCATGCGACTGTCCCCGTTGCATCCCGGATACTTCGCCACCAGGAGCGACTCGGCGTGCGCCGTGAAGCCAACGCCGCATCCCTGCGCCGTCGCACCGGCCCGCGTCCTGATCTGATTCACGAGCGTTGTCGCCGGCCCTAGGTTGCCGAGTTCAGCGTTCGCTTCGGCCAGGAGCAACAGCAGATCCGCATAGCGGTAGATATGGATGTGCACCGAATTCAGCTGCGCCGGCGCCCAACCCACTTTGCTCTGGGCTCCACTGGCGTTCTCATGGATGTTTTTCTTCGGGCTGTAGGGCCCGCCGTATCCCGGCGCCCGGATCCAGATCCCGAGGTGCAGTCCCCAGTCCTTGAAGGGCACGCTATCCCGGCCGACCGTCCAGTCCAGCCGCGGGTCGACGGTATCGGCGGTCGACGCCACAAACACGGTGTTGCGGGTGTTCCACGCCGGATCTGTAAAGGCCCTGGGAAGCCCGGTCGTGCTGTTGACGACGTAGAAATTGACCAGGTTCTGGGACGGCTGGTGGAACCCGCAGCAGCCGAACGGGCTGTTCGAATGCGGGAAGTTCAGCCGTTCGCCGTAGTTGGCGTTGTTGCCGTTCGGCTCGCCGTCGTTGGCGGAGGCCTGGTAGGCCAGGATGGTCTCCGGGCCGTCGGTGAACTGCTGGAAACCGGTCCAGACGTGATCGAAGCTGGTTTCCAGGGCATAGGTGCCGCTCGCCACCACTGAATCCAGCACCCGCACCGCGCCGGCCCAGTCGCGGCGGTAGACCAGCACTTTGCCCTTGTAGGCCTTAGCCGTCCAGCGTGAGGCGCGTCCCTTGGCTCCGTCCCGCGGCGTGTTCGGCAACAACACGAAGGCCGAGTCCAGGTCCTTCAGGATCTCCGTCGTATCGTTGACGCCCACATTCGTCTTGCGGAAGTCGGTGTCATCTTCGCGGTAATAGGGAATCGTCCCCCACATCCGCATGCCTTCGAAGTGATAGTGGGCCCGGAGGAAAATTGCTTCTCCTGCGATGCTCTTGGCCGTGGCATCGTCGATCTCCCCCGGCTTTTCGGTGCGGACTTTCCTCAGCAGGCGGAGCGTCGCGTTGGCGCGCACGACTCCTTCATAGATGTGGCTCCACTTGTTGTCGAGGTAGTCCTCGGCCGAACCCGTGGTCCAGTTGTACAGCTCGATGTCGGTCGCGCCGGGCTGGTCGGTGGCCTCCGACCCCTTGTAGGCGTCGTCGCTGGGCACGCTTCCCCATACCCAATTGCTGGCGGCGCATCCCCAGTTGCTGTTGGTCGAGTTGGTGCAGTCCAGCACGCGATAGGTGGCTATGAGCGAGCCTTCGACGCCCGCCCGCGTCGCGAGCGTCGCCTCGTCCAGCGTCCCCTGGGGCTTGGTTTCCAGGAAATCGTGACAACCGTAGGTGACGCCCCCCAGCAGAACCAGGAGCCCCGTTCCGACGAGTAGTTTCTTCCGATATAGCGTGTTCATCGTCTTCCCTTCCCCGAAAGAGACGATCCGTTAGAAAGTGGTGCTGATTCCGACGGTGAATGTTCTGCTGCTGGGGTACGAGCCCCGGTCTACACCGCGATACTGATCTCGGATGTCGCCAGCTGCTCCGGTGAAGTTCTGGGCCGGCAGCGATGGATCGAGACCCGAGTAGCCGGTAAGGGTGAACAGGTTTTCCGCCTGCACGTAGATGCGCGCGGCCGGGATCCAGCGGACCAGCGCCGGTGGCAGGGTATACCCGATCTGCAGGCTGCGGAGCCTGACGTACGACCCATCCTCGACGTAGAAGCTGTTGACCTGGCGACTGAACACGTCGTTGTTGCTGATTCTCGGATACTTGGCGTTCGGGTCATGGGGATTGGTGCATCCCGGGTCACCCGTCTCGCACCACGAATTCGTCAACAGATCGTTCCGGACGTTGGTCGAGAAATCGCGGAACACGTAGAAGTCCTTCTGATCGTCGAAGATCTGGTTGCCGAAGGTGCCGAACAGCGTGAAGCTCACGTCCCAGGCGCCCCGGCGCAGCGAGAAATCCAGGCCCGCGGTGAAGTCCGGATGGGGACTCCCGATGATCGTGAAGTCGGCCGGCGTGATCCTGCCGTCGCCGTTGATATCGCGGAACCGGAGGCGACCGGGAGCCGCCCCGGCCTGGTAGCGCACGCTGGTATCTCCCGCGGCGGCCTGGGCCGCGGCGTCCAGCGCCGCGATCTGCGCCTGGCTGTCGAAGTATCCATCCGCCTGGTAGCCATAGAACGCCCCGATCGGATCGCCGACCTGGTTGATCACATGGTGGGTGAGGCGGGTGGGATTCGGACCGAAGAAGAACGGTGCGACACCGTCGATGCTGATGATCTTATTGCTGTAGTGACTGCCGTTGAAGTTGACGCTCCACGACGTCTTCTCGCCCAGGGTTCCCCGGTAGCCGATATTGAAGTCGATGCCGCGGTTGCGCATCGAGCCGATGTTGACGATGGCGGGACTGGCTTTTCCTGCCGTGGCCGGAATGCGCGGGTCGAACAGCAGGTTGTCCGTCTTCCGTTCGTAAACATCCACGCTGAAATTGCCACGGCCCTGGAACGCCGCGAGATCCAGGCCGACGTTCACCGATTTGTTCTCTTCCCACTTCAAGTCCGGGTTTCCTAACGCCGTCTGCCTGAACCCTTGCCGCACGGTCGACCCGGTGTTCCCGATATCGTAGAAGGTGTCGCCCCGGCCGCCGCCGAATTGGCTCACGATCCGGCCCTGCGGGACGTTCTGGTTTCCCGTCTTCCCCCACCCGAACCGGAGCATGACGTTCGAGAAGAAGCCACCTTGCGAGAAGAACGGCTCCTGGGACAGCCTCCAGCCCACGCTGAGCGCGGGGAACGTTCCCCAGCGATGACTGGGCCCGAAGGTGGAAGAACCGTCGCGCCGCAACGTCACGCTCAGGTAATACCGCTCGGCATAGCTGTAGTCCGCCTTGCCGAAGAAGGACAGCAACGCGGCGACGCTGCCGGTGCTGCTGTCGTTCTTGGTTGCCGGGTCGGCGAGCGCGTCGCGGATATAGCGGCTGCTCGGGTCCGTGTTCAAGAGGTTACCGATGTGGCCCGCGAGGAACCGCGTCGTGTTCTTGTTCGCCTCTTGCCCGGCCAGCACGTTGAGGGTGTGGCGACCGAACGTGCCCAGATAGTTGACCGTGTTACTTACGGTCCAATCGGTGGTCGTCCGAATGTTCTCGTCGATGGAATTGGCCGTTCCTGGCTCGGAGTTCTCCGGCGTGATCGGGTTGTACCCTCGGAACGTCTGCTGCGAGAGATTGAACCCGAACCTGGACTTGAGCGACAGCCGCCGGGTCACGTCCAGGCCGGCAAACACGTTCCCGACCATCTGATCGTTGGTATTGCGATCGAACTGGCGATTCCAGGCGTATCCGAGCGGGTTGCTGTTATTCCCGAGGCTCGTGGCCTTGCCGGAGGCGAAGTGACCGCCGATGTCGTAGATCGGGACGACGGGCTGAGTGAGGATGTTCTTGCCCAGGATACCATCTTCGCCGCCGTCATCGTTCGGGATACCGCCGTAGTGCTGCTCGCGCGCCAACGAGACATTCTCGCCGACCACGAACCGATCGAGGTTGAAGGCGGTGTTGACGCGAACGGTCCCCCGCTGCAGCCGATTGTACGCCGCGGTGCCGTTCTGATTCAGGAAATTGAAGGACACGTTGTACGCGTTGTCCGTGCCGCCACCCGAGATCCGCAGGTTGGCGTCCGTCACGCTCGCCGGACTGAACACGGCCTTCCACCAGTTGGTCCCGGCGCTCCCGGGCATGATCAGCGTCGCGCCGTTGTTCCCCGGGCCTGGCCACGCGTACGCGCTCAGGTTGAGCGTGTCGGTGGTCTGCGTGTGTCCGTTGTTCGGAAAAATGAACGCCGGAATCGACGGGTTGTTGCCGAACTTATCCACCCCGTAGATGGCCTTCACTGCATCGGGGATCGTATCCCGTCCGCCCGGGCATGCCGCGCATACCGAGTTGAGATAGCCCCGCTTGACGACCTCGAAATATTGCAGCGGATCCTGCATCAGGAAGTCGTCGTAGCCGCGGGCGGGGGTCGCGACACTGGTCCGCACATCCAGCGTCATGTGGCGCTGGCCCGGCTTGCCCTTCTTCGTCTCGATCATGATCACGCCGTTGCTGGCGCGCGATCCGTAGATCGACGCCGCCGCCGCGTCCTTCAGGATCTGGATCTCGGCGATATCGTCCGGGTTCAGCCAGTTGAGATAGGAGTCCCCGGAGACCGGCGTGCCGTCGATGATGTAGAGCGGATCGTTGTTCTGAAACGACGTGATTCCCCGAACCCGGACGGTGGTGCGCGCGCCGGGAGAGCCACTGGCATCGACCGTGACACCGGGAAGGCGCCCATCCAGCCGTTGCAGCGCGCTGGTCGACGTCTGCCGCTCGATGCTCTCGATATCGACGGTGCCGACGGCGCCGGTGATGTCGGCGCGGCGCTGCGACGTGTACCCGGTGACCACGACCTCTGGCAAGATGGCCATGGCCCGGTCCATCGCAACATTGATCGTGGTGCGTCCGGCAACGCCCACCCCGGTACCGCGGAACCCGATGAGGTTGAACGTCAGGACCCCATCCCCCGGAGCCGAGATCGTATAGTTCCCCTGCGCGTCGGTGGCGGTACTGGTCGCGCTCCCACGGACGCGGACGGTCACGCTGGAAATGGGATGACCCTCCGGCGTGGTGACTTTGCCGGAGACCTCGATCGGCGGCGCCGGCTCCTGGCCGCGTGCCGTGCCGCACACCGCCAGTGCGAACAGCACGCTCAACCCTGCCGCGCTGAGGAAGTGGAGATGCCTGGTCGCGAACCAACGCTTACCCTGCAGCATGTCGTTCATGGGGGCGCCCTCATCCTGCGGGTCGTCGCATGGCCTTGAGGCCGTGCTTGGTGATCACATCGCGATACGTAATGAGCACCACGTTCCGGGCCTTCAAGGCCCCGGTGAATCGTTGAGAGGTGAGCGCATCCAACTCGCCCTGCCGGTTCTTGCTCATCGCCGGGAGCGGCTCGTCGGTGTTCATGTCCACTAACGCGCCGAGCTCCGCATCGTCCACGCCCACGTGCGTGACC
>MNEU01000064.1 GCA_001917855.1 Armatimonadetes bacterium 13_1_40CM_64_14
CCCAATGCGGGGCGAATAGGCCCGAAAACGCCGGCACGAAGTACACCCCGCCGGTATCCGGCACTGATTGCGCGGCAGCTTCGGTCTCATTCGCAGCGGTGATGAGGTTAAGGTTGTCCCGCAGCCACTGCACTGCAGCGCCGGTGACCGCGATCGACCCTTCCAGCGCGTAGACCCGGTGCCCAGGCGACAAGCTGTACGCCACGGTGGCCAGCAAGCCGTTTGCGGAGCGGATGATCTGCCCACCGGTATTCATCAGCAAGAAGTTCCCGGTGCCGTAGGTATTCTTGGTGTCGCCGGAGTCATAGCACACCTGCCCGACCAGCGCGGCCTGCTGGTCGCCGAGGGCCGCACACACCGGCACCTCCCCCGCCACCGGCCCGTCCCGACGCGTCGTCCCATAGTACGCACGGTCGCTGGATGGCCGGATGGTCGGAAGGCACGCTCGGGGAATCTGTAGATAGCGCAGGATTTCCTCGTCCCACTCCAGCGTCTCCAGGTCCATCAGCATCGTACGGGAAGCGTTGGTGCAGTCTGTAATGTGCACGCCGCCCTGCGGCCCACCGGTGAGCCACCAGATCACCCAGGTGTCGACTGTGCCGAAGAGGACTTCCCCCCGCTGGGCGTGGACCCGCACACCCGGAATGTTGTCCAGCATCCACTTCAGTTTTGGTCCAGAGAAGTAGGTGGCGCTGACGAGGCCTGTGTGACGTTTGATGTACGGCTCGAACCCATCGTCGACGATCCGCTGGCAGATATCACGGGTGCGGGTGTCCTGCCAGACGATCGCGTTATAGACCGGGGCTCCCGTGCGCCGATCCCACACGATGGTGGTCTCGCGCTGATTGGTGATCCCCACGCCGGTGAGTTCGTCCCATCGCACCCTACCCGCCTCACACGCCGCCCGGATGACCTGCTGACTTTTCGCCCAAATCTCCAGGGGATCGTGCTCCACCCATCCCGGTTGCGGGTAGTGCTGCTGGTGCTCTTGATAGGCGCTGCCGCGGACCTGGCCGCTGTGGGTAAAGATGAGACAGCGCGTTCCCGACGTACCCTGATCCAGGGCCGCGGCGTACACTGGCTCAGCCACTGTGCGCGTTCCTCCCACGAGACCCTGCGCGACAAAGCCCCCAGGGATGGGCGGGTGTTGTGTCGCGAAGCCACCTCGGTCGTTCGGGGTCTTGAAGCCATCTCCTCGCCCAGGCTACACTCGTGGCGGTACCGGTGCCGTCCCCATCCGCTCCAGGCCGATCCCAAAGGGGTGAATCATGACGTCCCGCACACCTGTGATCGCTCTGATCACACTCGTGCTTGCAGTGACCGCGCTTTTTCCGCTGGGCCAGCGCGCGTGGGCGCAGGCTCCGGCGCGGACCCAGCTCGAGTTCTGGCACGCGATGCGCGGGCCCCTGGGTGTCTCGCTGGAGGGAATCGCCGCCCGATTCAGCGCCTCACAGCCTCGCTACACAGTGAACGCCACGTTTAAAGGAGAGTATCCCGATACGATGGTGGCGGCGATCGCCGCCTTCCGGGCCGGGAATGCGCCCCACATCGTGCAGATGTTTGAGGTCGGGACGGCGACGATGATGGCGGCCAAGGGCGCCATCAAACCGGTGCATGACCTCATGAAGGACGCGGGGATTCCGTTCGACCCCGCCGTCTACCTGCCCGCCGTCCGCAGCTACTACAGCAGTGCCGACGGCAAGATGGTGGGGATGCCTTTCAATAGCTCCACCCCGGTGCTGTGGTACAACAAGGATGCCTTTCGCAAAGCAGGACTGGATCCCACTTCCCCGCCGAAGACCTGGGCCCAGCTCCGCGAGGCGGCCCTGCGGATTCGCGCCGCGAACGCTTCGCCGTGCGGCTTCACGACGGCGTGGCCCACCTGGGTGCAGTTCGAGAATTTCGGCGCGCTGCATGACATCCCGCTGGCCACCCGCGCGAATGGCTTTGAAGGGTTCGACACCGAGCTCACGATCAACCAGCCGCTGTATGTCCGCCACCTGCAGTTCCTGATGGACATGCTCAAGGAAGGCGCGTTTAAATACGGCGGACGCGACGGAGCGGCGGACGCCTTCTTCCCGTCCGGAGAATGCGCCATGATCACCGGCTCTTCGGCCCTGTACGGACGGGTGGCGCGCGAGGCTAAGTTCGATTGGGGCATCGCCTACCTGCCCTACTACGATGATGTGAAGGGCGCACCCAAGAATTCCATCATCGGCGGAGCGGCGTTTTGGGTGATGACTACGCCGCGGCGCACCTCTGATGAGTACCGCGGGATCGCGGAGTTCTTCCGCTTCATTGGGTCCGCAGAGGAAGCCGCCAAGTGGCACCAGGAAACGGGGTATGTACCGATCACCTATACCGGCATGCAGCTGACGTCGGCGTCGGGCTACTACCAGCGATCCCCGTGGGCGGAACTCCCCATCAAGCAGTTGACGCGCACCATCCCGACGAAGAACTCGAAAGGCGTCCGGCTGGGCAACATGCCGGAGATCCGGGTGGTCATTTACGAAGAGCTGGAAAAGGCGTTCCAGGGGCAGCAGACGGCCCAGCAGGCGCTGGATAGTGCCGTGCGGCGTGGCAACGACATCCTCCGCCGCTTCCAGCAGACCATCGCCCCGTGACAAGCACGCGGACCGCGTGACGAGTACGTGCAGCTCCGCCCGCCCCGTTTCCCAGGGCGGGGCCGCATCGATCAGGGACTCACCGATGCTCGGAGCAGGATCGGCTGAGCGGTGAGCCGCCGGGCCATCTTCCCAAACCGCCTGCTGCCGTACCTGCTGGTGGCCCCGCAGATGGCCGTCGTCCTCGTCTTCTTCTACTGGCCGGCGGCGCAGGCCGTCGTGCAGGCGACCCTACGCCAGGATCCCTTCGGACTCCACTCCCAGTTCGTCTGGTTCGAGAACTTCAGCCGGGTCCTCACCAACCCATTCTATCTGGGCTCGCTGCGGGTGACGCTCGTGTTTGCCGTCGCAGTGATTGCCCTCGCGATGTCGGTCGGGCTCGTGCTGGCGATCCATGCAGATCGGCAGGTCCGCGGGGCGACCATCTACAAGACGCTGCTCATCTGGCCGTACGCGATCGCGCCCGCGGTCGCGGCCGCGTTGTGGCTGTTCATCTTCCACCCGACCATCGGGATGCTGGGGCGCACGCTGGTGCGCAACGGCATCAACTGGGACTACACCCTTAACGACCAGCACGCACTGCTGCTGGTCATCATCGCCGCGGCCTGGCGGCAGGTCTCCTACAACTTCATCTTCTTCCTGGCCGGGTTGCAGTCCATCCCGCCCTCCCTCGTGGAGGCGGCGGCCGTGGACGGCGCCGGATCCCGGCAGCGCTTCTGGAAGATCATCTTCCCTCTGTTGTCCCCGACGACGTTCTTTCTCCTGATCGTGAACATCATCTACGCGTTTTTCGACACCTTCGGGGTCATTCACGCCCTGACCCGCGGCGGTCCGGGGAAGGCGACGGAAACCTTGATCTACAAAGTGTACACGGATGGCGTCATCAATCTGGACCTGGGCGGGTCCGCGGTGCAGTCCGTGGTGCTGCTGGCGGTCGTGATCGTCTTGACGGCCGTCCAGTTTCGGTACATCGAACGCAAGGTGCACTACTGATGGCCCCGCGCTGGCGATCCGGCAACTGGACCACGCACCTCATTCTCCTCACCGGCGTCGTCGTCTTTGCCTTCCCCGTGTACCTGGCGGTCGTCGGGTCCACCTCCGACCTGGGGACCGTGAGCCGCGGGGAGCTGGGCCTGACGCCGGGCCCCTATCTGGTGCGGAACTACGTACAGACCTGGTCGACGGGGAGCGGCGAACGGATCCAGGGGACGCCGGTGCGGCGCATGATGACCAACAGCTTGATCATGGCCCTCACCATCGCCATCGGGAAAATTAGTATCTCCTTGCTGTCCGCCTTTGCCGTGGTCTTCTTCGAGTTCCCCCTGCGCATGTTCTTTTTCTGGATGATCTTCGTCACCTTGATGCTGCCGGTCGAGGTGCGCATCATCCCGACGTTCAAGGTGATTTCCGACCTCGGCTTGGTGAATACATTCCCGGGGCTGACCGTGCCGCTCATCGCGTCTGCGACCGCCACGCTGATTTTCCGCCAGTTCTTCCTCAGTGTTCCCGACGAACTGGTCGACGCCGCCAAAGTGGACGGCGCGGGGCCGCTGCGGTTTTTCTGGAATATCTTGCTACCGCTGTCGACCACGACGGGGGCAGCGTTGTTTGTGATTCTGTTCATCTACGGCTGGAACCAATACCTCTGGCCCCTCTTGATCACGACCAGCCAGCAGATGGACACGGTGGTCATCGGCATCACGAAGATGATCGGGACGGGCGAGGCGCTGGTGGACTGGCCGATCATCATGGCCACGGCCGTGCTGGCCATGCTGCCGCCCGTCCTGGTGGTGATCCTCATGCAGCGCTGGTTCGTGAGGGGCCTGACGGAGACCGAAAAGTGACGCCCGCCCCTCAAATCATCGCCCACCGCGGCGCGTCATCGGAGGCACCCGAGAACACAATCACCGCGTATCGCACGGCACTGGCGATCGGGGTGGACGGGGTGGAATTGGACGTGAATCTCAGCGCCGACGGAGAGCTCATGGTGATTCACGACCACGTGCTGGACCGCACCACCGACGGGCACGGCCCGGTGGGCGCGCGAACCCTAGTCGAGCTGCGCCGGCTCGATGCGGGCCGGTGGTTTGGCGAGGCCTTTGCCGGAGAACGCCTCCCGACGCTCGCGGAGGCGTTGGACGTGCTGCGCGCCGTTCGGGTGATCGTCGAGATCAAAGCCGGGCTAGGGCGCACTCCCGGCATTGCGGCTCGGGTGGCCGCCGTCATCCGGGCATCGGCTCACCGCGAGGTCACCGTTTCCTCGTTTGACCATCCCTTGCTCGTCGAAGTCACGGCGGCACTGCCGGAGCTCGACATCGCGGTGCTGTACACGGCGCGGCCGATAAACGCCCTGCGCCTGGCGCAGGATGCAAGGGCTGGGA
This sequence comes from Armatimonadetes bacterium 13_1_40CM_64_14, assembly GCA_001917855.1. Classification (GTDB taxonomy): domain Bacteria; phylum Sysuimicrobiota; class Sysuimicrobiia; order Sysuimicrobiales; family Kaftiobacteriaceae; genus 13-1-40CM-64-14. The sequence goes on from MNEU01000064.1 coordinate 5,006, forward strand.
CCTTGCACCCCTACTGGTTCTGGCTCACGCCGGATGTCGTGACAAGCGCTCACGCCGCCGGGCTGCGCGTCGAGACCTGGGTCGTGGACGAGCTGGCGGATCAAGCCCGGGTCATCGCCATGGGGGTCGACGCGGTCATGACCAACCACCCCCGCCGGCTCCGCGAGACGTTCACTGCCTTGCAGCTCCCACTACCCTCCCCGCGCTAGGGTGACCGGGGAGCCAAGCGGGACTGAATCGCCTCCAGCGTGGCCGGGACGGGAGGCGGAAGCTTTGCCCGCGATTGCACGACCTCCGGGTCCTTCAGGCCGTGCCCTGTCAGCACACATACCACTTCGTGGGGAGCCTTCCCCGCGCGGACCAGCTTCAGTACCCCTGCCACCGACGCCGCGGACGCGGGCTCCACGAACAACCCTTCGTGCGCTAGCTCGTCCTGCGCGGCGAGGATCTCGTCGTCAGACACGCTGATGAACTGCCCCCCGGAGTCCCGCACCGCGGCGACGGCTCCGTCCCAGCTGGCCGGTCGGCCGATGCGAATGGCGGAGGCCACGGTGCGGGGCCGCTCGATGGGATGGCCCTGCACCAATGGGGACGCGCCCTCGGCCTGGACGCCGATCATCTGGGGCCGCGACCTAATACGCCCCACTTTCTGATAGTCCGAGAATCCCGCCCAATAGGCCGTAATGTTCCCCGCATTCCCTACGGGGAGGGCCAGCGCTTGCGGAGCCCGCCCCAAGGCGTCGCAGACCTCAAACGCCGCTGTTCTCTGCCCGGCGATGCGGTGCGGATTTGTGGAGTTGACCAGCGTGAGCCCAAAGCGAACCGCTCCCTCACGCGCTAAGTCCAAGGCGCCGTCGAAGGTTGCCTGCACGGGGATGAGAGTCGCACCGCAGGCGATCGCCTGGACCAGTTTGCCCAACGCGACACCGTCTGCGGGAATGAGGAGGACGCACGAGAGGCCCGCGCGCGCCGCATAGGCCGCGGCCGAGGCCGCCGTATTCCCGGTCGACCCGCAGATCACCCCACCGGCGCCAGCTTCCACCGCCTTCGACACCGCCACGGTCATCCCACGGTCTTTAAACGAGGCGGTGGGGTTGGTTGCCTCGTACTTGACGAGCAGACGGATGCCGTACCGCTCGCCCAGCCGGGACTCCAGGAGCGGCGTGCCACCTTCCCGTAGAGTGATGACGGGGGTGGTCCTGGTAACCGGGAGGTAGGACCGGTACTCCTCGATGACTCCCCGCCAGGTGCGGGGGGCGGCGACCTTCTCGTCGCGCACGTTGCGACGCACTTTGCGCACCGATCGTCTAGCCATCACGCAACCTCTTCGCCTCAGACGACGGGACTCAGAACGGGAAGTGCTGGTGTGCCTCTCTTTCATTGTTCTCCGGTGATCATGGATTGTCCCGGTCGATGAGGGGTTGGCAGGATCAGGACCTCTCGGTAATATGGAGGGCACACACAGGAGGGAACTGACGATGGTCTTGCCGGACAACGTGAAGAAGTTTCTGTCCAAACCGAACTTCGCCGTGGTGGCCACGGTCAGCCCCTCGGGCCGGCCGCAGGCGACGCCGGTGTGGTTCATGCTCGACGGGGACGATATTCTCATCAACACCGCGAAGGGCCGCGTCAAGCTGCGCAACCTCCACGCGAACCCTCGGGTGTCGCTTGCCATCGTCGATCGCGATAACCCGTACGCGTACGTCCAGATTCAGGGCACTGTGACGGGGTTCGACGAGAAAAATGGAGCCCGCGACATCGACCGCCTCTCGGTGCGCTACCGCGGAGAGAAGTACAACTACCAGTCGGGCAACACGCCCGCCGACCGAGTGAGCGTCCGCATCAAACCCACAGGGTTCTCAGGCATCCGATAGACCGGGGAACAGACGATAGCCTCCGGGGACGCCGTGGGCTAGAATGGCATCCGTGGGCCCTTAGCTCAGCGGGTAGAGCGCCGGGCTTTTAACCCGGGCGTCGGGGGTTCGAGTCCCTCAGGGCCCACCACAAAACCTCACGTCTAGAGCGGGCTTCGAGAGATCCCTGCCCTAGAGGGCATCCCGAAAACCTCAAAATAGCAAACGGTAGCAAACGGACTGTTCCAGAGTCGAACGGACCTTGGCGGGGTGGCTGGGCGGCCATCATCGTCGATCGTACCGAGAGCGGCCGGAAGGTGGCGAGATGATCTACTAAACCAGCCTATGGCACTTTGCGTGTGCGGTCGAGAAACGGCTCTGTCAGTGGCAGACTGCAGTCGCAGCAGGAACGGGAACGGCCAAGATCGGTCCGGTAGGGCTTTCTCCACTAGCATACGCAATCCCGATAACTTCACCCGATTCATTGAGCACCGCCGCGCCACTCGGCCCAGGGGTCTGCAGGCCCCAGGGAGGAAGCGGCCGTCGCTCAATCGACATCACCTGCTCGTTGACGACTCCGATCCATCCGAAAAACTTGTAGTATCAAGCTGTTTGAGTCTTGTCACTAAACGCATCCCAGCTACCGCGATCTGGATAACCAACGATAAGAACCCTTTCTCTCGGGTACTTCGGAGATGACCCCGGTTTGACTGGATGATCAGTAAAATGCAGTGCGGGCAGACAGTCGGCTTTTGGTGCCCGCAGCACGGCGACATCGAAGGGGGCGTCTTTCCCGGAGGCACCTGCCCACCGTGAGTCCACACAGATGTCCTCGGTCGGGCTGAAATGGTTGTCTACTGAATCCCACAAGAACATCTCAGAAACCGGATGCGGCTTAACGACGTGCGCATTAGTGTAGAAAACTCCCGCTCCGACATGAAAGGCCGTCCCGCACCGTTGTTCTTGCTGATATGGGTGCTGACCCGTTCTGCACAAAACCATTACGGCCGCTTGGGTGGTTTTGGGAGAGACGTTTTGCGGAACCGTGCTGGGCAACGCAAGGGCCATCAGAACCGCTGCGCCAACCAGTGTGACTCCCCTTTTGTCTGAGATGGATTCTCTATGTCCAATGAGCGATCGTAGGAGCCTCATCCCGCGTCCCTTCCAAATTAGATCTCGGGCTATGGACCTCCATGCCGCACCCAGGAAGTGCCGGTCGACGTCCGTTCTGTCCTTGGATGGCCAAGCCTGTTATCCAGCCGATGTTACTAATCACATGAACGACCACGACCCGCGATCAGCCGCATTTCGACCTGGTCCTTGCACTACACCCTGGAACACCGCCCGACGGGCGGCCCAAATGGAGTCGGGGCCGTGCGTACACTCCCTGGGGGACTGTCCGGACATCCCAGTCGTGCATCGCCCGATCGGCCGGGAGCACGGGGAGGGGAGCGGCCGGGGCTGCGTAATGATACACACCGTACCCCTGAGTGCTTCTCTCGGGTTACTATGCGGGAGTCTCTGAAGGAGGGATGAGGATGTCCGGGTCCAGGTACATCGCAGCAGCGGTGGTGGTGCTGCTCGGTCTCTGGGGAGTGGGGGCGTTGAGCGCGACCACAAACGCCGTAGGCAAGCCGCTCCCGGCGGACGCTGCTCCGCCCGCGCAGCAGGTGATCACCGGCTTGACGCAGCCAGCGACGACGTTGGACTTCTTCGTCAGCGTCTACAAGCGTCCGCAGAATGTGGATGGCAACAGCTGGAGCGACGTGCTGTCCACCCCACTCGTCCGGCTGGACAAGGACTTTAACCTGGTGCCGGCGGCGGCGAAGAGCTGGGAGGCGTCCAAAGACGGCCTGACGTGGACGTTTCACTTGGACCGCAGCCTGACCTGGTCCGACGGTACCCCCCTCACGGCCGACGACTTCGTGGCCACGTTTCGCCTCGGCGCCGATCCCAAGCAGGCCTGGGACTTCGCGTGGTTCTTCAGCGTGATCAAGGGGTGGGATGACGCGGTCAAGGGGACGATCCCTGTCGGTCAGATCGGCGTGCGCCGGGGTGCCGATCCCTACACGCTCGTGGTGACGACAACCATGCCCGCGCCCTATCTGCCTGGGATGATGCTGTACTCTCCGCCGCTGCAGGCCAAGGCGCTGGCGGGCGTGGGTCCCTTCTACAACACGGATCCGGCTACGAGCGTGTCCAGCGGGCCCTACCTCCTCCAGGAATGGACCAAGGATCAACGCATGGTGCTGGTGGCGAATCCAAAGTACGGCGGCGTTAAGCCCTCCATCCAGCAGGTCGTCCTGAAGTTTGCCGACTTGAAGACAGAGTTTCAGGCCTATCAGGCCAACGAGGTGGACGTCGCGGCGAATTTCTCCCCGGCCGACCTGCAGGTGATTGAGAACGATCCCGCGCTGCGTGCCCAGTACCACCAGGGCTTCGGTGACTTCCGCACGTACTACGTCGGCTTCGATACCCTGCACCAGCCCTTTGACAACCTGAAGGTGCGGCAGGCCTTCAGCCACGCCATCGACCGGGCAGGGTTGATCAAGAATGTGATCAAGCAGCAGGGCATCGCGGCCTACGGATTCCTGATGCCTGGCTTCCCCGGCAGCCAGAACGCGTCCCTGCAAAGCGTCCAAATGTATAATCCGGCCCTGGCGAAGACCCTGCTGACGGAGGCCGGATACCCGGACGGCAAGGGGTTCCCCAAGCTGGAGTTGTGGTTGCGGTCAGAACGGGCGCTGGGTCAGGCGGTGGGTAACGCGATCGGCGCGATGCTGAAACAAAACCTGGGCATCGAGGTCGAGGTCTCGAATCGGGAAACTAAGCTGTTTATGGACGAACTCAACGGTCACCGGCTGCAGCTCTACATGGTGAGTTACGGCATGGACTTTCTGGATCCAGCGAACATGCTGGGAATCTGGCTCTCCGGCGGCCGGCATGCTTGGGTGAATCTGCGCTTTGACACCTTGGTGAAGACCGCCTCTAGTATGGTCGGCGATCCCGTGCGGCGGATGGCCATGTTCCATGACGCCGAGACACTTCTGGTCACAGACGTGGGGTTCATTCCCATCTACTTCGTGACCCCGGGGTTCATGTGGAAGCCTTACCTCAAGGGGGATGCGCTGAGAGCGGACAAGATCGGCGTGACGGCGTGGCACTGGCCCGGGTGGGACGGTCTCAGTACACTGCACCAGTCGGTGTACGTAAACCAAGACGTCAGCAAATACCGCCGGTAGCAGGGTAGGTGGTAGGCGGGAGATGAGGTGACCTCGCGCTATCTTGTTGGCCGCCTTGCCGGACTCGTGGTCGCGGTGGTCACGGTGTCGATCCTGGCGTTCCTGCTGATGCATGCGGTACCAGGAGGGCCCTTTGACGAAACGCGGTCACCTCTCCCGCCTGCCGCGAAGGCCAACATTCTCCGAAAGTACGGGCTCGATCAGCCGTTGTGGGTGCAGTACGCCCGCTATGTCTGGCACGCCCTGCACGGCGATTTCGGCATCCCGTACCAGAGCCCCACGGAGACGGTTCTGGCCCTCATCGCACGGGTCTGGCCCGTCACGCTGGTGCTCGGCGCCATCGTCGTCAGCCTCAGCTTCACCTTGGGGCTCACCCTGGGCATTCTGGGCGCCCTGCGTCATAGTACTTGGCTCGACACCCTCCTGACCTCACTGGCCACGTTAGGGATGACGGTTCCCAACTTCGTCATCGCCATCTGGCTCATTTATATCTTCAGCATCCGCCTGCGCTGGCTGCCGACGGGAGGATGGGGAGAGGCGCGGCTGCTGATCATGCCCGCGATAGCCTATAGCCTGCAACCGCTCGCCGTGGTGGCGCGGTATACACGGGTGGCGGTGCTGGAGGCTTTGGCGGGCGACTACGTGCGCACAGCGCTGGCGAAGGGGCTCCATCCCGCCCAGGTTGTAGTGCGGCACGTGCTGCGCAACGCGCTCATTCCGATTGTCACGCTGCTGGGGCCGATGATTCCAGATCTGTTCACCGGCTCTATCTTCATTGAGTTCACCTTTCGCATTCCTGGCCTCGGCAAGTTCTTCGTGACGAGTATCTTCCAGCGGGATTACCCACTGATCATGGCCACGGTGTTGCTGGTCGCCGTGTTGTGGAGCCTGACCTACTTGGCCAGCGACGTCCTGTACGTGCTGATCGATCCGCGGGTGCGGCTCGGAGCGCGTGGGCGATGAGCCTTCAGGGAGTCGCCGCGGTGCGCGTGATCCGGACAGTGCCGCGAAGTCCCTGGGCCACGGCCTGGTGGCAGTACGCGCGCAACCCTCTCCGGCTGCTGGCCGCCTCGGTCGCGCTGCTCATCGTCGGGGCGTCCATCCTGGCGCCTCTGCTCGCCCCTACACGATATGACGTCGCCAACATCGAGGAATCCCTCCAGTCCCCTAGTTCCCGTCACTGGCTCGGCACGGACGCTATTGGGCGCGACGTCTTGAGCCGACTCCTGTACGGGGGGCGCACCTCGCTGGAGGTGTCTCTGGCGGTGGTTGCCCTCGCCCTGGTTATCGGCGTGCCGCTGGGCATGGCCGCAGGATTCGGCGGGGGCTGGCTCGATTACGCAGTCGTGCGCCTGGTGGAAGTCTCGACCGCGCTGCCCGCTCTGCTGCTGGCGATGCTGCTGATCAGCGTGCTGGGCAGCGGAATCGGGAATACGATTCTGGCGCTCGCGGTAGTCGCCTGGATCGAGCCGTGCCGCCTGATGCGTGCGCAGACGCTGGCCTTGCGGAATCGAGAGTTCGTGGAGGCGGCGTGGGCCCTCGGGGCCAGCACCGGACAGATAATCCGGCGTCATATCCTGCCGAACACCGTAGGGCCGCTGATCGTGGTCGTGACGTTGACCATTCCGCGGATGATTTTTGCCGAAGCCAGCTTGAGCTTTTTGGGTCTGGGGATCAACGACCCGCTGCCGAGCTGGGGCAAGATGGTGAGCGAGAGCGTGAGTTATATGCAGGTCTACCCAGTACTGGGCATCGCCCCGACGATTATGATCGCGCTGATGGTGCTGACGCTGACACTGGTCGGGGACGGGTTACGGGACGCTTTGGATCCCTCACGAGGGCAGCGCGGTGGAGGGTGGAGATGACGGACGACTACCGTCCGCGGACAATCGCGGCACATCACGGTGACACTCCGGCGAGCTGGCAGGGCGCTGTAGCGCCGCCGATCTACGAGACGTCGCTTTTCACGTTCCCCACCTTCGAGGCGGCGCAGGCCGCGTTTCGGGGAGCCGCCGGAGTCTACATTTATACCAGGGGCTGGAACCCCACCACCCGGCTGGCCGAGGAGAAGATCGCCGCCCTGGAGGACGGCGAGGCCTGCAAGATCTTCGCCTCGGGGATGGCCGCTGTCAGCAGCGCTCTGCTGCGGTTTCTGCAGCAGGGCGATCACGTCGTGGCCGTCCGCAGTCTGTACAGCGTGACGTATCGATTCTTACGAGAGTTCGCCCCCCGCTACGGGATCAGCCACACTCTGGTGGACGGCCGGGATCTGGACGAGATTGCCTCCGCGATCCGGCCCAATACCAAGATCCTGTACCTCGAGTCCCCCACGAGCTTGTTGTTTGAACTGCAGGACCTGCGGGCGTGCGCAGCGGTCGCCCGGGAACGAGGGGTCGTCACCATCGTGGACAATTCGTGGGCGACCCCCATCTTCCAGCGACCCATCGCGCTGGGGATCGACATCGTCGTGCACTCGGCCTCGAAGTACCTTTCCGGCCACAGCGATGTTGTCGCCGGAGCGCTCATCGCCAGCCAGAAGGTTGTGGATAACATCGCGCATTACGAGCACGCGATTCTGGGAGGCAACATCGGGCCATTTGAGGCGTGGCTGCTGGTCCGCGGGCTGCGCACGCTGCCCGTGCGGATGCCGGCGCATCAGGCCGCTGCGACCCTCGTGGCCCGGTTCCTGGAGGCACACCCCCGCGTCCGGGCCGTGCACTATCCGGGACTCGAAAGTCATCCCCAGCATGCCTTGGGCCAGCGCCAGATGAGCGGGTGTAGCGGGCTCCTGAGCCTCGAACTAGACGCCGACCTCGATGGTGTCCGGGCCTTCACCAACGCATTGCGCGTGTTTGCCATCGGCGTAAGCTGGGGAGGATACGAGAGTCTCGTCCTGCCGATCGCCGTCACAAACGTCGAGATGAAAGAACGCGGCTATCCGCTCAGCCTGGTCCGCCTGTATGTCGGGCTGGAAGAGCCAGAGGTGCTCGTCGACGATTTGGAGCAGGCCTTGCGGGCGTGGTGAGGCACCTGGGTGCACCGTGGCTGGCAGTGGCGCAAGAGTTCGCAAGTGGGCAAGACGATAGTGCCGGCGGGAGAGGTGCGGTTGGCGAAGCCGATGTCGGACACTGAGCCTGCGCTGACGGAAGGCGCGCATTTCCACAATACGGCCTGTCCCATCACTCTACCGACCTCGGGGCGCGTTTTCCGGCCGAGGCCAGAGACGAAGGTGGGGAGGCCACGTCCGCACAACTCGGACGTCCGACGCTCCATGGAAACGGGCAAACGCGTGCAAAGTCTCCTCCAGTCCCCTCCGCAGGCCTGCTGTGACCGCGATGTCGCGTTCCAGCTGCAGCCGATTCACGATCTGTACTATGCCCTAGACCGCGGTACAGGAAGAGACAGCCCCTAGCCAAAACCCTTACGCATACGCACTCCGCGGTAGATCATAGTACGTAGCGAAAAATGCAGGTTCGATCTTTTAACCCGAGCGTCGGGGGTTCGAGTCCCTCAGGGCCCACCACCAAACCTCACGTCTAGAGCGGCTTCCGTAAGACCCCTCCCCTAGGGGGATCTCCGAAGAACCCCTAAATAGCTAACGGTAGCTAACGGCCCGGTAATGGAAAGGAGTCAACATGAGGCCATGAAGCCACGAATCACGGTCATCACACTAGGCGTGGATGATCTGGAAGGATCGCTCAAGTTCTATCGCGACGGGCTCGCTCTACCGACGCAAGGCGTTATCGGCACGGAATTTGAGCACGGCGCCGTCGCCTTCTTTGATTTGCAGGCGGGTTTGAAACTCGCAATTTGGCCCCGCAAGTCTATCGCACATGACACGAATATCTCTCGAACTGCGCCAAGCTCCACCGAATTTACGCTCGGCCATAATGTGAGCACCAAAGCCGAAGTTGACGCGGTGATGGACCAGGCGAAAAGAGCCGGGGCAAGGATCATCAAGCCTGCCCGAGATACGTTCTGGGGCGGCTACGCGGGTT
>MNEU01000039.1:0-13243 GCA_001917855.1 Armatimonadetes bacterium 13_1_40CM_64_14
GGGGGTCTTTCTCCTCACGCAGTAGATCGAAGAACGCTGGCATAAGATCACGTACCGCCTCATGGCGAGGCGGCACGTGTTTCGAGCGCCGGATATAGACCTGGTCACTGCGGTAACCTGCGAGATCGGTTGCGCTGATAATTCCGGCAGTGACACTCGGTGCAAAGAGCTCCCGGTACCAGTCGACATGGTCGGTATCGACGACCGCGCCCGGGTTGTCCCCATCAAGCACCTTGCGCACGCTTCTCCTGACGGCCTGATAGGCCTGCCAATAACCGCGCGCGGCCAGCACGTTACGGTGTTCCCGGTCCTCTATGTCATGATCAGGGTTCCCCACGCCGGTGCGGACGCGCTCGAGGAGGGATGGACTGACTCGGTATCCTTCGATCGAAAGTGAATGGTAGGCATCGGTGACATAGCCGTCTTCAACTGATTTCATATACGCTTCGATGTCGACGACTGGCCCCGGTGCTACGGGGAACGCCTTCATCACTATGTTCTGCAGCTGCTGCCACATCAAGCGAACGCGGCTAACATAAGGAGACTGTTCGCGCACGGGTAGAGCCAGCGCCGCTGGTCGGTCACTGAACGGATCATTCTCGCGCACGTTATAGCCGGCTGCCCGCGTCGTCTTGAGGATGTCATCAGCAATGCGTGTGCGCCCGATATTGCGGAAGGCACCAGCAAGACGACCCGCGAGCGCACTGTGCCCGCCGGCCAGGAGCAAGGCCAGGACGTCCGAAGCATCGCGCACCATGGCAAGCGCGGCGCGTGCATCGGTGGCCTTTTGAGGGAAATAGCCTGGGGAACAGGCGATCAGCGCCGCGGGCAAAGAGAACAGCCGCAGGCCTTCTTTCTCTTCCCGGTGCCCTTCTGGCGGCAGGGCAGCCCGAACATCGAGCAGAGAGGTTTCGTGTGGTAGCTGTGTGGCGCGGTTGCGTGCCTTCGGCGAGCGGACGACCAATTGGTGCGGCACAGCCCGATTACCGGCATGCAGCGACAGAGATTGCTCAGGCGACAAGGACCATTGCGTTCCGAACCGCTGGTTCAAGTAGGTCGCGCAGAAGCCCCAGAAGGCGGAATACCACGCTGTACTGTCCCCGCGATCTCCGTCCGGCTGGGCGGGAATGTACCAGCCCTTCATAACTTCGCGCAAGAAGCCGCTGCGTAGAAGCCGCTCCCGATGGAAGCGTGTCAGATCGGCCGAGCGAATGGCTACCAAACCGCGGTCTGTAAGTTTCTTGAGTGCCTCAAGGGAATCGGCCAGTTTTTCCTGTGGTTTTGCCATGGTCGTCCCATCCTTCGCTTATTGTGCTATTCAGTCCTTAGCTTTTTCTGTCGAGAGTGTCACCGCCTCTCATCCGTACCACTTTTAGCTTATTATGTCGAGCTAAATTTAGCTTATTCTACCGCGTGAGCTCGCTCGCCCCTATCAGAGAGTCATACAAAGACGCCTCCCCGTCCAACGTAAGCAGGGCGGGGAGGTTGTCTTTTCATCTCGGCGACCAGTTGGTTGCCATCCCGCGGTAGGATAATCTCCCAAGGAGTTGCACGCCATGGATCTGGATGCCACCGGTCGTCATGACCGTGCAAACCTCATTGTGTGTGACTTTCCTTAGTAACAGCCTGCGGGATACGCTGGACCCACGGCTGCTCATCTCGAGAAAGCTGGTATCGAAAATAAAGTGAGGACGGATTATGGAGCTCACGGGTATTGTCCCACCGCTGATCACTCCTCTTGATTCCGACGGCGGCATCGACACGCGTTCACTGAGCAGACTCGTCGAGTACTTACTCGCCGGCGGCGTACACGGTCTCTTTGTGCTGGGCTCGTCGGGCGAGGCCGCATCGCTGGATGCAGAGGAACGCACAAGCGTCGTCCGGACGGTCACGGCGACTGCTGCGGGGCGAGTGCCAGTGTTGGTGGGAGTCATCGACACCTCCTTGCGGAGGATCTTCACGTACCTCGACATGGCCAAGAGATTGGGGGCCAGTGCGGTTGTGGCACTCCCCACCTATTACTACCAGACGAACCAAGCGGAGATTATCGAGTTCTTTCGCGCCATCGCCCACAGAAGCCCGTTGCCCCTCGTGGCCTACAATCTTCCTCAAATGGTGGGGGTGTCGATAGAACCGGATACCGTCGCGCAACTCGCGCGCGAGGGGATCATCGGCGCGATCAAAGACAGCTCTCCGGATCTGTCCAGAACGCGTGAGACACTGTTGGCCACCAGAGATGTTCCACACTTCAGCGTTCTCACGGGTCTTGAGATGGTCGTCGACCTCGCCGTCGCGATGGGCGTTGCGGGGGCGGTGCCCGGCTTGGCGAACGTGGCCCCCCGGCACTATGTAGAGACCTTTGAGCTAGCTCGCGCGGGCCAGATGGATCGGGCTCGGGTCATTCAAGAACAGCTGACGACTCTGTTCGCCATCACCCGGCAGGGTCGCGCTGCGCAATCGTATTCCGCGGTTGCCCTGTCAGGTTTTAAGACGGTCATGCAGCGCACCGGTTTCTTATAGCCTGGGGCGGCAGATGCACCTGGGGACCGAGCCCCCGGCCCGTGGTTACACAACCCTCGATATTGACTCCTCGGAACGTTGGTGGTCGCAGAGGGAAGCAGCAGCGCGTGCCGTAGTGTTCTGTGCATCCTCACACTTTGAAAGTTCCAATTCCTGCGAAGGGGGAGTCGGCGTGGACAAGAGGGGCGCTCGCTTCGGTACGATCGTGGCGTTGGTTGCGGTGGTGTTCTCCCTTCGAAGTGCGCCCGCGGGCGCGCAGGCCGTTCCCAAACAGCTGCGCATCGCCGTGGGCATTGACGCAGATACGCTCGACCCCGCGGGGCAAACCACTACGACGGTCGCGAACATGGTGGATTACTTCTTTGAAACGTTAGTGGACATGGACTACGCAAAGAACGAGGTCGGGCCCCGCCTGGCGACCCAGTGGCAAACATCGCGGGACGGACTCACCTACACGTTCCAGCTGCGTCAGGGAGTGACGTTCCATGACGGTACTCCGATGACTGCGGCCGCTGTCAAATCCACCTTCGATCGCCTGCTGGATCCGAAGACGAAGGTCCCGCTCCGGGGGGCCCTGCTGGCAGGCATCAAAACGGTCGACGTCGTGGATGACACGACCGTCCGGTTTAGCATGAGCCAGCCCAATCCGCTCCTCCTGCGCAACCTCACGTACACGACGACCGCCATCATCTCACCCGCGGCGCTGGCCCGGGCCGGGGACCGGTTTGGTCTCGCCCCCGTCGGCGCTGGGACCGGGCCGTACACCTTCAAGGAGTGGCGCCGAGGCGAGAGCATTCTGGTGGAGCGCACCCCCACATACTGGGGCAAGAAGCCATCATTCGAAGAGGTTCTCTTCCAAGTCGTGCCAGATGCGGGGACTCGCGAGACGATGGTGCTCGCGGGCAATGTCCACCTGGCGATGCTTCCTCCCGCGCCCGATATCAAGAATCTCCGCAAGAACCCGCGCGTCACGTTGGTGGAAGCGGCGACGGATCGCGTCATCTTCCTGGCAATGAACAACCAGTGGGGACCGTTTAAGGACGCGCGCGTCCGTCAGGCGATGAATTACGCCATCAACAAGAAGGCGCTGCTGACGAGTATCTTGTTTGACCTAGGCACCGTGGAAGCGTCTGCCTGTCCGGCGATGATGTTTGGACACTCTCCTATGCAAGAAGGCGGGTGGCCATATGACCCGGCGAAAGCTAAGCAACTCTTGGCGGAGGCCGGGTACAGGGATGGGTTTGACGTAGAGTTTCTGGCCCCCAAGGGCCGCTACATCCAAGACTTCGAGTTCGCGCAAGGCGCCGCCGCGCAGCTGCGCAACGTCAAGATCCGCGCCACGGTGAGTACGATGGACTGGCCAACCTACGTCGCGACCATTACCCAGCCGGTGGACCGCAGTCGCACACAGCTATTCATCCTCGGGTGGGCCTGGGTCGTGCTGGATTGTGACGGGGTGCTGTTTGGTCAGTTCCACTCCTCCCAGCAGCCTCCGTCCGGTTTAGCGTCGGCGTTCTACAAGAGCGAGAAGGTGGACGATCTTCTCGTCAAAGCCCGCACCACGGTCGATGTTGCTCAGCGCGCGACCTTGTACAAGGATGCCCAGACGCAGATTTGGAACGACGCGCCCTGGGTCTTCCTCTGGAGCCAGAAGTGGTACGTGGCCACGGTCAAGAACCTCGAGGGCGTCCACATTACGCCAATCGAGAAATGGGACGCGATCTACGCCACGTGGAAGTGATCCCTCCTACGTGGTGGAGGTGAATTCCGGAGGCCGCCATCCTGACGATGGCGGCCTCCAATGAATTGTTGAGTTTAACACCCTCTGCATCCTCGTGGGCCGTTACATCGTGCACCGCCTTGCACTTGCCCTCCTGACGCTGGTCGGGGTCACCGTTGTCATCTTCCTCCTGATCCGGTTGATCCCCGGCGATCCGGCGCGCATTATCGCCGGCCTGCTCGCCTCCGACGATGAGGTCCGACGCCTGAGGGTCGACCTCGGCTTAACACACCCCTTGCATGTGCAGTACCTCATCTTCTTCACCGGCCTTCTGCACGGGAATTTGGGGATCTCGGCCGCGACGCGGGCTCCCGTGCTCGAAGAGATTGCGCTGCGCCTGCGGCCGACCGTGCTCCTCGCTGTCTCCAGCATTGCGGTGGCCACCCTCATGGGGTTGGCCGCGGGGATTGTCTCCGCAACACGGCGGTATTCGATCCTCGACTACGTGGCGATGACGCTGGCCGTACTCGGCGTGTCGATCCCGGTCTTCTGGCTGGGCCTGATGCTCATGCTGCTGTTCGCGGTCTACTTACACTGGCTGCCCGCGGGCGGATACGGGACTCCCGCGTCCTTCATCCTCCCGACCATTGCCCTGGCGGCGTTCTCCATGGGGATCATCGCCAGGATTACGCGCAGTAGTCTGCTCGAGACGCTGAGCCAGGATTATGTGCGCACCGCGCGTGCGAAGGGCGTCCCCCGACACGGAGTCGTCCTGCGCCACGCCCTGAAAAACGCGTTGATCCCGGTGCTCACCGTCATCGGGCTGCAATTCGGAACCCTACTGGGCGGTGCCGTGCTGACGGAGACCACCTTCGCATGGCCAGGGATGGGGCGGTTGCTGGTCAACTCGATTCTATCTCGGGACTATCCCGTGATCCAAGGGATTGTGCTCACCTTTGCGGCGATGTTTGCGGTGGTGAATCTGCTCATCGACCTCCTCTACGCGTATGTGGACCCCCGGATCCACTACGGTTAGCGGGGCGCCGCCCCTCTCGTCGCGCGACCGGTTTGGTGCGTGGCGGCAGCTGCGCAAGCACAGGACCGCGCTCGCGGGTCTAATCGTCTTGGGTGGCTTCCTCGTTCTGACCACGCTCGCTCCAGCCATTCTCCCCTACGACCCCAACGCGGCCGACTTGGATCGTGTCCTGCTGCCTCCGTCCCTCGCCCATCCTTTCGGCACGGATCACCTGGGCCGAGATCTGTTGACGCGCGTCGTCTTCGGGACCCGAGTGTCGTTTTTAATTGGCATTCTTGCCGTCGCTTTCAGCGCCTCAATTGGCGTGCCGATGGGCTTGGTCTCGGGGGTCCGCGGCGGGGTCGTCGATTTGGTCGTACAGCGATTTGTCGACCTGCTTCTCGCGTTTCCGGGGTTCCTGTTGGCGTTGACCTTGATTGCGGTTCTCGGGGTCGGGGTCACCAATGTGGTGGTCTCGGTAGGTCTGGCGGCGATGCCTCAATACGTCCGGCTGGCACGGGGGGTGGCCCTCTCAGTGAAAGAACAGGCGTATATCGAGGCGGCCCGGGCAGCCGGTGTGGGTGAGGGGCGCATTCTGGTGCGCCATGTGCTGCCCAACTGCCTGGCGCCCCTCATCGTGCAGTCGACCCTCCGATTGGGCGAGGCGATCTTGGTTGCGGCGGGGTTAGGTTTCCTCGGGCTGGGCGTGAAGCCACCGACACCTGAGTGGGGGACTATGCTGGGCGAGGGGCAGAGCTACCTCTTCTCCTCTTGGTACATCGCCACGTTTCCCGGGCTTGCGATCTTCCTCGCCGTCATCGCCGCCAACCTGCTAGGCGATGGTCTGCGGGACGCACTAGACCCCCGTTTGAAACAGGCATAGGCGCAGGCCGTTCGACCCATGGACGAGGGGAGGAAGAACACACGACTCTTCGGGGCTCGAAATTCTTAGTGTCGAACATCAGACACATCGGGACTTTTGCTTGACAGGCATAGAGAATTTTGATATTTGAGAGAGAATCCCAAGGTCGACTTCGGCTCTTCAGCACCACCGTGGGATTGTGAGGGTGTGGGGTGTGGCAGCTCGCCTTGTGATCCTCGATTGTGACCTCACCCTGTGGGATCACCACAACGTGTCTGAACTATCCTTGCCCTTTGTGCGCGTGGATGACCAGACGGTGCAGGACGCCCAGGGCGTCCGGGTGCGCTTGCGTCCGGGGGCGCGCGAACTGCTCGTGGGGCTCCGTCAGCGAGGGGTGCTCGTCTCCGTGGCAACCTGGAATCATCCAGAACCCGTCTTTGCCATCTTCGATTTGCTGGACTTGACGAGCTTTTTTGTTCTGCCCAAAGTGGAGGCTCACCCGCACAAAGACCGCACCATCGGTACGACGTTGCGGGAGCTGGCCCGTGACGGCGTGCCCCTGCGGCCAGACGAGGTCATCTTTGTCGACGACAAACCCATGCATCTGACGCAGGTGCGTCAGGCCCTGGGTCCAATTCAGACGCTGCAGGTGGGTGTTGATGTCACCGACCTGCGAGATGTCTTAGCTCACATTTCCGGGTCGGATTCACCCGCGCGCGCCTGACAGGGAGCGCTGACGCCGGTGGAGGGAATCGTGCCCGGCTGGCGTTTCACTTGTGGTTTCGGGAGAGTGGCGATGTCTGAGATGAACCTGCTGATTCCAGGGCCGACCCCTCTCCCTCCGGCGGTCCGAGAGGCGATGGCCTCCGCGATGATCAACCACCGTGGCGAGGAGTTCGGGGAGGCGCTGCACACAGTCCTGAACGGATTGCAGCAGATCTACCGCACGGCGGCGCCTATCTTGCCTTTCACGGCATCCGGCAGTGGAGGGTTAGAAGCAGCCGTGACCAATGTCCTCTCTCCCGGCGATCGCGTGCTGGCGCTCAGCTGCGGCCACTTCGGGCAGCGCTTTGCCGCTGTGGCCACGATGTTTGGTGCCGATGTGGTGAAGGAAGAGGCGGAGTGGGGGAGTGCGATCGATCCCCAGCGCGTGACCGATGCGCTGCGCCGACACCGGGGCGTCAAAGCGGTCCTCGTCACGCACAACGAGACGTCGACCGGAATTGCGAATGACCTGCAGGGGATCGCCGACGCGGTGCGGCCCTCGGGGGCACTGCTCCTGGTCGACGCCGTGAGTTCGCTGGGGGCGATGGACCTCCGGACCGATGCGTGGGGTCTAGACGTGGTCGTCACCGCGTCGCAGAAGGCGCTGATGGGTCCCCCGGGGATGACCTTCGTCAGCGTCAGCCCGCGAGCGTGGGAGGCGGTCAAGACGTCCCGGATGCCCAAGCACTACTTTTCATTTCCGCAGGCGCGCGACCAACTTGCCGGCACGGTTGCTTACACCCCCTTCACGCCCGCCATCTCCGTCATCTTCGCCCTGCATGTTTCCGTGGCCATGATTCTGGCGTCAGGCATCGATGCCCACATTGATCATCACCGGCGCCTGGCGCGAACCACGCGGGAGGGGATCGCGGCGCTGGGGCTGGAGCTCTTCGCGCAACCATCGCGGGCCTCCGACACGGTGACGGCGGTCCGCGTGCCGCAGAATATCGATAGTAAGGAAATGCTGCGGCGGCTCCGGACCCAGCATGGGGTCGTGCTGTCCGGCGGCCAGGGGCCCCTGGAAAAGGCGATCTTCCGCATCGGGCACATGGGGTACGTGCAACAAGACCAGCTCCTCGCTGCCCTCACAGCTCTGCGCCTCGTCCTCTCCGAGCTTGGATATTCCGGAAAGAAGGGGACGGCCGTGCGTGCGGCGGCCCGAGATCCCAGCCGGGGATGAAAATTCTCATCACCGATGGGCTGGCTCCTGAAGGGCTGGCACGCTTGCGGGCCCACGCCGACGTCGCTGTCCACCAGGGGCTCACGTCCGACGACCTGCGCGCGGCCATCGCCGATGCCGATGCGATTGTCGTCCGGAGCCGCACCCGCCTTGATGGCGAACTGCTGGCCCACGCGCGTGTCTTGCGGGTCATCGCCCGGGCCGGAGTCGGCGTCGACAACATCGACGTTGACGCGGCCACGCGGCGCGGCATCCTTGTCCTTAACACCCCCGACAGCAGCACCATCAGCACGGCCGAGCACACCATGGCCATGATGCTGGCTCTGGTCCGGCACCTGCCCACCGCGCATCTCTCCACGTCGAGAGGGGAGTGGCAACGGGAGAAGTTCACCGGGGTCGAGTTGTACGGCAAGACCTTGGGGGTCGTCGGGCTGGGCAAGATTGGGAGTGAGGTAGCGCACCGGGCGGCTGCTTTTGGGATGCGGGTGATCGCACACGACCCGTTTGTCTCCGCTGAGCGCGCGGCGCGCTCCGGCGCGGAGCTGGCCTCCTGGGAAACTCTGCTCGCCCAGAGCGACCTGCTCACCGTGCATGTCCCGCTCACTCCCCGCACCCATCATCTGCTGGGGGGGCCCCAGTTTGCCCAACTGAAGCCGGGTGCGTTCGTCATCAACTGCGCCCGCGGAGAGTTGGTGGACCAGGAGGCACTGCTGGCAGCGCTCGACGAGGGCAGGGTGGGGGGGGCGGCCCTTGACGTGTTCGAGAACGAACCGCCCCGCGAGATGCGGCTTCTGCAACACCCGCGTGTCATCGTCACCCCGCACCTGGCAGCGTCAACCACCGAAGCCGCGCACAACATCAGTCTGGAAATCGCCGAGCAGGTGCTGCGCGCTTTGGCAGGCCAGCCGGTGCAGGGCGCGGTGAACCTTCCGGTCCTCCAAGAGGAGGTCTGGCAGCGGCTGCGTCCTTTCGCCGACCTCGCGCACACCCTGGGAGCCGTCGCGCAGCAACTGGTCGATTCGCCGATCCAGGCGGTTGAATGCGTCTACGAGGGTGAGGTTGCGTCAGCCGACACTACTCTGCTAACCGCGAGTTTCGTGGTCGGGCTCCTGGAGATGGTCCTCGATCAGCCGATCAATGTTGTTAACGCAGTGGTCCTGGCAACGGAGCGGGGCATCGACGTGAGCGCGCGGGGCCGAGACCATAGCGAGGATTTCAGCAGCCTGATCACGGCGCGTCTGCACACCGCGGCGGGAAGTCTCGTCCTGGGCGGGACGCTGTTCGGGCGACGCGAGCCGCGGATCACGCACCTGGACGGGTACCGCATTGACCTGGTCCCCGCCCCCCACATGTTGTTCGTGTGGAACGTCGACCGCCCGGGGATGATTGGTCGCGTGGGCTCCGTGCTGGGCGCGCATGAGGTCAACATTGCAGGAATGCAGGTCGGGCGCGCTGCGGTGGGGGGAACGGCGGTCATGGTGCTCACGGTCGACTCGCCCGTGCCGGAAGCCGTCGTGCAAGAGATCACCCACCTCGACGGGATCAGCGCCCTCAAAACCGTGCGCGTCGCCCACGGCGACGTGCGCTGAGCGCGTGGACGCCTAACAGATCTCCGTCCCCGAAGGACCCGCGGCAGCCTACCTCCGGGCGACGTGTGGTAATCTGGATCCAGGAGTCACGCATGGCATTCCTCCATTCTCCGCGCCTTAAGGCGGCTGCTATCATTCCCTTGGTGCTGGCCTTGGCCGTGGGGGCCGTTGTTGTCCAGCGGGCAACGCGCCCTGCCCCAAGCTCCCAGCTTCTGATCCTTCTTGTGATTCCCGATGGTCCGAGGGCAGAGACTCTCGAGATCCGCACCACCCTCGCCCGGCAGCTGGCCGACGCGTTTTCACCGCTTCCCGAGGTTCGGATCCTCCAGGTCAATCAGCAGGTTACGGACCCCGATGGCACGGCCAAGGCGCGCGATCTGGGTCGGCGGTACCATGCCACGATCATCGTGGGGGAATCAGCGGGACTGGGGATGACCGGCCCGTCCGTATTTGTGGAGGAGATGTCCCCCGCCATCGTCGTGCCGTTCTTGTCCGTGAA
The DNA here is from genome assembly GCA_001917855.1 of Armatimonadetes bacterium 13_1_40CM_64_14. Lineage (GTDB taxonomy): Bacteria > Sysuimicrobiota > Sysuimicrobiia > Sysuimicrobiales > Kaftiobacteriaceae > 13-1-40CM-64-14. The sequence continues at coordinate 10,151 of MNEU01000039.1, forward strand.
GGACTACATGACCGCGACCGTCTTAGCGGAGCCCAGTTCTCTGCGTTTTTCTGATCCCACCGCCGAGCAGGGTCGGCGGCTGGTCGAATTCGTCCGCGGGGCGATCGACCTCCGACGAACGGACTATGCGCATGCGCAGGAGCACCTCACCGCAGCACTGGATGAGAGCAGTTCGAGCGAGGTGATGAGCAAGGTCCTCCTGAGTCGGGGTAACGCCTTACTCGCGTTGGGCAGGAGTGCAGCGGCCATTGAAGACTACAGCCGGGCCATCCAGATTAACCCGGACCTGCAGGACGCCTACGCCAATCGGGGCGCCGCCTTTCTGAAGCTCGCGGCGCGTGACCGTGCTGCGGAAGACTTTGCAGGCGCCATGCGGTTTGCGCGGTTCACCCAAGTTAACCAGGCGGCGCTGGACGTCGCCCAGGGTCGGGATGAGGCCGCGCGCGACGTGTACGATGGGCTCCTTCGTGCACACCCTGACGACGAAACGGCTCACCTGAATCGCGGGGTGAGCTGGGCCGCGGTGGGGGACTATCGCCGTGCGGTTGATGACTTCTCCCGTGCCCTCCAGCTGCAGCCGAACGATGCGGTGGCCTACTATGATCGCGGGCTAAGTCTTGCGGCTCTGGACAAGCTCCAACGTGCGATTGAGGACTATACTGCCGCGCTGCGGATCACCCCCCAGAACGCCGCCGCGTACTATGCACGCGGCGGCGCCCAGGCGGCCTTGGGCCACTACGAGCAAGCCGTGGAGGACCTGACCCGGGCCATCCAAATCGACCCTGCGTTTGGGGCAGCGTACCGGGACCGGGGGGCCAGCCATCTGTTGTTAGGCCGATTTGATCGGGCGATTGCCGATGCGACCACCGCGGTGACGCTTGATCCCCACGACGCCTACGCGTACTTCAATCGTGGCCTCTCCTACACTCTACGGGGCGAGGCAGAGAAGGCCATCGCCGACATGCAAAAAGTGCTGGAGCTCAGCAATGAGCCCACCCTCCGGAAGAAGGCACACGAACAGCTCGATCAACTTCGCAAGGAGCAATAAGAGAAGCCCTGGGCCCGGAGGTTCGTCAAGTAGAGGCCTGTGGGCTCGCGTCCGGGCTACCGCGCGTCGACTGTAATTCCCGTGGCCACGAACGTGCCGTCTGCGCCGGGACCTCCCCGCACTATGGCGTGTGTCCCCGCGCGCAGGTCCGCCGCCTTGATCACCGTCAACCGCCACACTTCAGCCTCTTTGGGCACTGCGATGACGACGGAGCCGTCGTTGACCTTCAAGTAGAGCGTGCGTCCTGCGATGCGCCGCACACTCTGAAACACGGTCGCGTTCGTCATGACGTTGCCCGTGTCCATCACGAACTGCGCTTCACGCACCCGGCCGCGGAACTCCGGGGGAAAGATGTTGATGGAGATCGCGGTGAGGGATCCGTCCGATTCGCGCCGGGCTGTGACCCCGACGAAGTTATTCGGCTTGATTGTCTCAAGGGTGGTGCCGCCTCGTTGGATCACGAGCGTGTCTCCTGTCACTACTACCCGAACGGGGGTGCCGTCTCGGTCTGCGATCATGATCGTCCCGGTGCCCACCGCACTGATCGTGCCTTCGACTTGGCCGGCGGGCAGGGCGCCTGATACCGGAGACCCCAGTACGGCGGTTGCCAGCACGATGCTTATCCACAACAGAACGGACCTGTTTCTCAACGTCAATCACCTCCTCTGCCAGAAAAGCGTAGCATACCGATCATCACGGGGGGGTCACAAGAACCCGGTCGCGAGGACCGCCGGTCCGCCCGCGCTCCCTGAGTCATCGGCGCCCCACAGGCGGTGCGCTCGCCTTGGAATTGCTTCCAGCGAAGAGCGGCAGCCCCGGGTGACTCAGGCGAGTCTCCGGGGGGCAAAGGACTACAGAGGGGTGCGCCATGACACAGGCTATCTGGGGAGCCGTCGGGCTACTCGTGGGAATTGCCCTGGGCTGGTATTGGGCTAACTACCGGACGCGGCCCGGCATGGCGAGGCAACTCGCCGAAACGAAGGTCCACGGCGCCCGCCTGAAGCAAGAAACCGCCGCCGAGATGGACCGCCGCGGACGTGAACTCGCCGATATGAAGACCACCTACGAGCAGGAACGTCAAGCCGCAGCGGAGACACACGCAAAACTGTCCGCCGACCTCGCCAAGGCGCTGGGCGATGTGGCCCACCTGACCGAGAAATCCCAAAGGCGGGGCACCGAGTTGCAGCGGGCCGTCGACGAGAGCTTCCGCGAAGTCGGTCAGTTTTACGAGATCGGGGCATCTCTGGAACACGCCGCAGAAGCGTTCACACGCGCCATTGAGACTGTGGAATCCCGGTTGTTGGTGGCGTCCAAGCGGATGAAGGAGCTCGGGCTCTCCGTCGCATCGCCAGCGGCCGCCGTTGAGTCGCCAGCCCCTGAGACTTCAGAGGTTCCACCCCCACCCGCCCCGCAGGTGCAGGCCGATGTTCCTCAACCTGTTCGAATCAAGTCGAAACGGTAACTGACCTCCAGGAGTTCCTACGCCCACCGATGGCGAGGGCTATAACTAGGCGTACATGGGGGACGCGGATCTCTCTGCCTGTGGTGTCTGTAGCGGCGTACAATTATGAAGAAGAGGTGATGCCATGAGGCGTACCGCTGGAGCGCTCGCGCTGGTCGCTATCGCAATGGGGGCAGTCGGCGCGCAGGCCGCCCCGTCCGCGTTTGTGGATGTCCCGCCCTGGCACTGGGCGTTTGATGCCGTGGTAGACGGGGCCGCGAGGGGGATCTTTACCGGATACCCCGTCGACGACCGCGAGCTGGTCGCGAACGCCCTGGTCCAGGTCTATGAGGCGTTCGCCCGCCCCACACACCCGGCGGCCCGCGAATGGGCCGAGTGGTTTCTGACCAACACCCCGCCCGGATGGCCCCAACCGCTGCAACGCAGCCGGCTCATCGCGTTTACCTTGGAGGATCTCCACGCTCAAGTGAGCGGCGATCGGGCGACCGCGACATTTGTGGCGGTTACCACGGTTCGAGACGACGGCCACGTTTCCACGGTCCGGGCGCCGATCCAAGCCCAGGCCGAACGCGACGCTTCCCGC
>MNEU01000039.1:13414-29867 GCA_001917855.1 Armatimonadetes bacterium 13_1_40CM_64_14
GGGGTCGAGGCGCATGGCAACAGGTACGGTCAAGTGGTTTAACGCAGAGAAAGGGTACGGATTCATCACTCCCGATGATGGTGGTCGGGACCTCTTTGTCCATTACACCGGGATCGAGGGCAGCGGATACCGCACCCTCAGTGAAGGCCAGAAGGTCGAGTACGAGGCGACACAGGGACAGAAAGGCCCCCAGGCCACGAAAGTCCGCGTTCTCGCCTAGCAGTTGCTTCCCATCAATCTAGCGGCCCCGCATCCGCCCCCCTAACCTACGACCTATACGCGGCCCCTCGAGTTTGCCCGCCGTTGCATGCCGGTAGCAAACCTTCTCTCTCTCCCTCCGGAGCAGGAGAACGCTGGCGGCGGGCGCTAGTGAAGCGTCTGTTCCCCCTTGACTCCTGGGACCTCACAGTACAATGCTGCCAGACGAGCGAACGACAGAATCGGGGGCAGGGATCCCCGGATCGAGGCTGTGAGACGGTCCGACGTCGCCAGTCCGGCACCGGCTAGTAACCGCCACCGTAACTCCACGAGCGCACCCAACTGCAAGGCGAGTTCCATCGTCAGCACGTTGGCATCGGCGAGCGGCAAGAAGATTTCCCACCGCCGGCTGGGCCGCGGCATCGAAAAAATGTTCAACATGGCTTTGGCGATACCGGTCGCCGCCCCGGCGGCATTGCTAAACCATCCGATGATCTGGCCCAGCGAGTCCGGGTCGCGCGCGGCTGCTTCTGGATCGCGGGTGGCGGGTTCCAGGACGGCCGCCGACCCCAAGATGCGGGCGAGCCGCCAGCCGATGCGGATGGGGTCGAGAGGCCGGGGCGGCTGAGGCAACACGACACTCGCGCTGCCCACCACGTGTAGCCCAAGTTTGCGGGCTTGCAGGATGGCTTCCTGAGCATTCGTGAGGATAGTAGCCCTCTCGTCCTCTAACCGCGCGGTGGCCTGTTTAGTAAACGCGGCCACGGCGGGAGCGTCGTTTGTGACGAGGGGTTCGGCGCCGGTGAGGATCTCGTAGATCACCGGCAAGATGTGAGTATTGAGGGCGAAGGGGAGCAAAATCCCCGGCGCCTCCCCCAGGGGGCGCCCGGCAGCCAGACGCTGCAGGTGATCGCTGATCTCCTCCTCGGTGAGCCGGTCGGCGAACAGGATGGCGACTTCGAGGTCGCTATCCGGCCAGGTGCGGTCGTCCGCGTACTTGCCATAGAGGTATGCGGCGACAACATCCGGGGCGTGTGAGAAGTAGCTTTTCAGAGCACCGAAAGCGGTCACGCCTTCATCGTACTACACCACATGACCGCACGGTTACGAAGGTCGCGTCCGCGTAGGCGCGGGACGGTCGCGCCTGCTATCTTGCCGGGGGGAGATTCTCCTGGACTGCGGCTAACAGCTCGGCTGGGCTGAAGGGTTTGGTCAGGATGCGATCGGCACCGGGCGGCTGTCCCCGGGTGAGGATCTGCGGCGTGCCAAAGCCGGTGATGAGCACGACCCGGATCTGGGGATACGCCGTCTTGGCCCGTTCCAGCACCTCCAACCCGGACATCCCCGGCATGCGGATGTCGGAGATGAGAAGGTCAAACGCAGTTTCGGCCAGCGTGCTCACCGCATCCTCGCCGCTTGCCGCGGTCTTCACCGCGTACCCGGCCCGCGTCAACACGCGGGCGCACAGGTCGCGGATGGACTCCTCATCGTCCACGACCAGGATACGGGTGGCAGCGACCTGACGCTTTGGGGGAGACTGCACCGGCAGGCTCATGTATACGCCACCGGGAGGCAGATCGTGAACCGGGTTCCCTGCCCAGGTGTGCTGGACACGGCAATCGACCCGCCGTGTCGCTCCACGATGCGTTTGCTGATCGGGAGGCCCAATCCGGTCCCTTTGCCGTCTTCTTTGGTCGTGAAGAAGGGGTCAAAGATGCGGTTGAGCTTATCGGTGGGGATGCCCACCCCCGAGTCCTGAAACGAGATTTCCACTTGCGGCCCGGTGCCGTTGCCCGCGATCTCGCGCGTCGTGACGGCCACGCGCCCGCCGACAGGCATGGCGTCGATCGCATTGTTGAGGATGTTGATGAAGACTTGCTTGAGCTGGTTCACGTCGCCCATGATGCGCGGCACGTGCGGATCCAGCACGGCCTCGATGTTCACATTCTGCGATTCGGCCCGTCGGCGAATGAGGGGGAGGACGCTTTCAAGCGCATCGTTGATGCCGGTCTGTTCCATCGCGGAGTCGGTCTGGCGCGCATAACCGAGGAGGTCGCGGACGATCGCCCGCGCGCGCAGCGACTCCTTTTCGATGACTTCCAGGTCGGAGCGTTTCGGGTCGTCGGCGGGGGTCTCGCTCAAGATCAGAGAGGCGTACCCCAGGACACTCGTCAGCGGGTTGTTGATCTCATGCGCGATGAACGCGGCCAGTTCCCCGATGGTGGCGAGCTTCGCGGAATGCATCAGTTGGAACTGTGCCTGCTCGAGCATGGCCATCTGCTGCTGGAGATTTTCGTACAGGCGCGCATTCTCGATCGCGACGGCGATCTCGTCGGCAAGCGTTTGGAGCATCGAGAGGTCGTCTGAGGAGAAGCTCGCGCCGGGACGCAGCCAGACGCGCAACACGCCGATCGGGAGCCCCCGGTACAAGATGGGGATGTCGGTCGCTGTGGCGTCGGGTGGAGGCGCGCTGCGCGCGTCCCCCTCTTGCAGCAGTACCTGCACACGCTCGAAGTCAAACGCCTCTTCCATCAAGCGCGATGTCTGGTGCAGCAGCACGTCGACACTGTGAATCGTGACGATCTTCTTGGACACCTGCGTAATGGCGCCTAACTGCGCACTCTTCCGTCGTTCTCGGCTAAACAGCTGCGCCTTCTCGACGGCCACGGCGGCCTGGCTTGCCATGGTCGAGACTAAGTCCAGCTGCTGGGCCGAGGGGTTAGACGCGAGTCCGAGCACGATCAATCCGACGGCCCGCTCGCCCAGCGCCATGGGCACGACGACGACGTGAGGCACATCGGCCCACCCTCCGGCCGGAGCGAGGTCTCGGATCGTCTCCCGATCGCGTCCGGCTTCCAACACGACGGGTTCGCGGCTCCCAAGCAATCGCGCCAGTGTCGGTTCACTCGCAGATCGGGTGCTAGACGGTAGGGCGCGATCCCCCACCCGCCAGCTCCCGAACACCACGGTGTTCGTGGGTGCGTCAGGCAACCCGACCGCGAACACTTGCAGGTCGACGACTTTGCGGACCTTGGCGTGCAGGGCGTCATAGATCTGCTCAACATCGAGGCTACTGGTCAACGCCCGAGCCAGCTCGTTGAGACTCACCAGCTGCTGGGTGCGCCCCTCGGCCTCTTGCTGGCTGCGTCGGACGCGGTCCGCGTCCTCAATCTGGAGGCGGAGCATTTGGGAGAGGCCGACGAGAGGCAGCGTGAGCAGAACGGTCCGCCAGGGGTTCACGGCCCAGAAGTCGGCCACGACGGCCCCGAGCCACACCAAGACCATCTCGCGATAAAAGCTGGCCCGGGAGATCACCCCGACCTGGTTAACGGGCTTGCCGGCCGCGAGCGTAATCGCGGTGGTCACTAACGTCCCGTTGACGAAGTACAACACGAAGCCCGCGGCGAACGCGGCCGCGTACCACTCGAGCGCCAACAGGCCGGCGGCACTCGCTGGCCGTCCCAGGGTCCACACTGCCGCCGCGACGGCCACCGACAGCACATGCTGAGCCACGTTGAACGCGCCCTGATACCACGGGAGTTCACGTCGTTTAATCCAGTAAGCGCCAAACGTGAGCAGGATGAGGACGACAGTGTTGCCTAGAGGGAAGAGGAGGAGGCTGGCGACGATGATCGCGTTAATTAGCGACCAGGCCATCCCCTCGCGCCCGGGCATGATCACCCGGACGCCCCGCAGCTGGGTGAGGAGCGCCGCTGCCAGGAAGATGGCAAAGGGGACGGTGGTAACGTGGGGGGAGGCGCCCGGAAGTTGCGGCAGTAGCACGGCCAGGACGCCGCCGATAAGGATGACGCCCAGCACGTAGATCCGAGCTGGCAGGGAAAGGTTCTTCATCCTAGGCCGTGGTCAAAGAGACCTGCCCGGCGGCCGCATCCGTCACGGCCTCCGGGGTCGAGATCCTGCACCCACACTAGCGCCCGGCGGAACGCTCCGCCAGAGGGTGGTTCTTTACCAAATCGTTCCGTCAGCGATTGTCTCCCACGTCGCGGTTTCCCACGTCGCGGTATCCGGTGTGGCTCCCCACGATACAGAGACCGCCATGAACAGGGCCATCGCGACCATCGCCACGGTGATCAGGGTCTTCTTCATCTGCGCATCCTCCCCGAATGAGTCTGTTTCCTGCCTATAAATAGAGCAATTCCCGTGCCGTCTGAGGGAAATTGTGCGAAAAGGCACACATTTTGTGCGGATCCCCTCACGGAGGTCATGCCCGTTTGGAGGGTACTTCAGCGGGGGAACGCAGAGCAGCGGGGTAAAAACTCGGCGAGGGGGAGCTCTATCCTCCCCCTCGCACATTGCTTATTCTGATGCTGCTTCAGGCTAGCCGCCGGTGGCGGCTTCGGTGACTACCAGATTGTGCCCGGAGCAACCGTCTCCCAGGTCGCGGTTTCCCACGTCGCGGTATCCGGCGTGGCTCCCCACGATACAGAAGCGGCAACGAACATCAGCACTGCGAAGACGAACGTCGCAATCACTGTCCGCATGGACTCACCCTCACATCTTCTGAGATAGACCCCACATCCCGCCGGCCAGGAACCACGTACCTTTCTGCCTGCCGAAGCGAGATGCGAGTTGGTCTTCACTACCAGGTGCGCGCTGACCGTAACACAGCTGCGTGATACTGTCAACGGACACTCCGCGCTTCCACTGTATTCTATCGGTTCTTGTGCCCCAAAGTTAACGCTTCTAGCCTAATGAAAACACGCCGCCGGCGAAGGCTGGGATGCTGCCGACGGATCCGCTGGCCCGCTGGCATCGGAATTGCTACTACTCGCAGCGGACAGATTTACCCGAGATTTGCGAGGTGTGATATGGCACGAGTAAGCGGGGACCAACTTCGTCGGATCCTGGCCCAAGAGGTGGCCGTACACCGCGATTTGTTGGCGCTCGCTCGGACCCGACACGTGTTCTTGACGCAAGGCCGCTTCGCAGAAGCGGCAGAGTTAGCGGTCCGGGAGGCGGCATGCATCGTGACGCTGCGAGAGTTGGAGGCGTCGCGGAGTCGGCTCCGCCGCACGGCGACGCCGCCCCGCGCCCCGGCCCGGTCCACTCGACAGATCGCGTCTTTGGTCCGCAGCCTGGCGGCGGTCGAGCGAGCCACCCGCCAGCTGTCTCACAAGCAGGTGCCGACCGATGGAGTGCAGGTCCTCATGCCCATGTCGGGGCCCCTGTACATCAACCTGAACTAATGCACATTCCTGCGGCCTCCCCCCTCTCCCCCCTGGACCTAGCTCGCGGAGGTCCCTCCGCCGCCCAAAGACAGTCCGACCATGACACCGCGCGCGCGGCAGGAGACGCATCCAATCAGCGGGATGTTTTGAACTTGTTCGAACGTGCCCGTCAGGCGTTGATATCGCAACTGCAACTGGCCCCCACAGTCGCCGAGGTCTTGGGCGCACCCTCGCCTACGACGTCGGCGATGGCGCCGGGAGCGACGTCCCCAGTGGCCGTGCAGTTGACGATGAATGATCGCACGCAGCGAGTCATGGTGCGCCTGATCGACGCACGGACGGGTGCCGTGGTGTGTGAGATGTCATCCACCTCCCTGGTGGTGGTGGCGGCGCGGATTGGGCGCGTCGTCCACGACAGATCAGCGAAGGCATTGATGCGCTAAGACCAAGCAGACGGCGCGCCCCTCGAGGGCGCCGCCTTCCCACAGATTGCCCCGCCGTCTTGGCTCTGAAAGCGGGAATGGGTGCAGACGAACCTCAGGGGGGACGCTGCGACACCGCCCGCACGGAGCCCAGCGGCGGGGCTTTTTTGAGACCAGCGGAAACTCTAGAGGCCGAACCCTCCGCGCCCGTGCGCCCGGCTGACGGGTCTAGCCTTCGATCGGCGGCGGTATAATTCCGCAGGACCCCAATTTGCTCCCCAAGAAAGAGACCACCCATGGCGATCGATCGCACCTCGATCCTCGTCGTCGACGACGAAGAAAACCTCCGGAACTTGCTGAACAAGATCCTCAGCGACGGGGGTCATGCGGTCGAAACCGCCGCTGACGGCGAGGCGGCCCTGGCCAAGTACAAGGCCAGCCGCTATGACCTTGTCCTGCTGGACCTCAAGCTGCCCAAGCTGGATGGGATGAGCGTGCTGCGCGGGATCATGGAGCACGACACCGACGCCCTCGTCATCATCATCACCGCGTTCTCCACGATCGACACTGCCATTGAAGCGATCAAGCTGGGTGCCTACCACTATGTGGGCAAGCCCTTTCGCCCCGAGGAACTCATGATCGTCGTGAATCAAGCGCTCGAACGCGGTCGGTTGGTGAGGGAGAACCGGAAACTGCAGCAGGAGTTGATGCACACGTTCAAATTTGAGGGCATCGTCGGAGACTCCCCGAAGATGCACAGCGTGCTGCAACTCGCCGCGGCTGTGGCCCCGACCGACGCGACGGTCCTCATCTATGGCGAGACCGGGACGGGCAAGGAGCTGCTGGCGCGCTCCATTCACTTCCAGAGCGCGCGCGCAGCGGGCCCGTTTGTCGTGGTGAACTGCGGAGCTATCCCGGAGACGCTATTGGAGACGGAGCTGTTCGGCCACGAAAAGGGGGCGTTCACGAGCGCGATCACGAGCCGCGTGGGACGGTTCGAACGCGCGCAGGACGGCACGATCTTCCTCGATGAGATCGGTGACATGAGTGTGGCGATGCAGGTGAAACTGCTGCGGGTCCTGGCGGAGCGAGTGATCGAGCGCGTGGGGGGTAGCAAGACCATCGACGTGAACGCTCGTGTGGTCGCTGCCACCAACAAAGACTTAAAGAAGGCCATCGGCGAGGGGCAGTTCCGCGAGGACCTGTACTATCGGCTCGCGGTTATGCCGGTCGAGCTGCCGCCGCTGCGCGAGCGCAAGGAGGATATCCAGGCTCTGGTTTACCACTTCCTCAACAAGTACGCCGTCGCTTTTGGTAAGCGGATCAAGGGCTTTACCCCCGCGGCGATGAAAAAGCTGCGCAGCCACCAGTGGCCTGGGAATGTCCGGGAGCTCGAGTATGCCGTTCAGCGTGTGGTCATCTTGGCCACCAAGGAACTGATTGACGTCGAGGAGATTTGGCTGGACGAGCAAACGGCTCCGGGGGCCAAGTTTCCGAAGGCGTTTTCCTTGGGGGAAGTCGAGCGCCGACACATCGACGCCGTCTTGAAGATGACTGCCTGGAACCTGGATGAAGCCGCCCGCGTCCTCGGCATCGACCGCAACGCGCTGCAGGGCAAGATGCAGGAGTACAATATCACGGCGGAAACCGGCTAACGCATTTACTGGGCACTAGGCCCCCCGTCCCGTCCCCCTGGTCTCCCTTTATCCCGTCTCGCCCCGGCGACGTCTCGGGGGCCGCGTGGCATGAAACTTGCTCTGCTTCTGGGGCGCTGCGGCAGCCCGAAGTTGGGCATCATTTGCACCAGACGGAGAGGAAACGACCGTGTTACCCAAAGCCCGGATTCTGGTTGTCGACGACGAGGAATCCATCCGCCAGCTGTGCAGCCGAATCCTGGGCCGGACGTACACCGTGGCCGTCGCGGGTGATGGCCCGACCGCTCTGGCGATGGCCCGCGCCCAAGTTCCCGATCTCGTCCTCACAGACATTCGGATGCCCGGCATCAGCGGGTTAGAGGCCGCGCGCCAGATCATTGCCGAAAGCCCCGACGTGTCTGTGGTCGTGATGACCGGGTTCAACGACTTCGACAATCTCCGGGAGACGGTAAAGCTTGGCGTGAACGGTTTCCTGATGAAGCCCTTCACGCCTGACGACCTCCTCAAGACAATCGGGGAAGGTCTGCGCAAGGGATTGCACTTCAAGCGCAACACGCGATTGCGCGCGCTGCGGCCCCTGTTGGAGCTGCGCAGCGATAAGCTCGACGAAGTCGATCACGGCCGCGTGTTCCAGGTGATCACGGAGACCGCGCTAGACGAGCTGGATGCCACGACTGTTAGCCTCGTGGCCCTCGCCGAGGACGGTCAGGAGTTGACGGTCACGACATCGTCGGTGACGGGAGAAGAGACGGTCACGACGACAGGCCCGGCGGACCGCGCGAAATCCTCCACCTGGAAGATCACTCCCGGCGACCTGTTGGCCACCAACGGCATCCCCGAAGCCATGGCCGACGACAGCGGAACCCTTTCGATCCCCCTCCAAGCGGGGGGGAACGTGGTGGGGGTCCTTACGGCCTCAGGCGAGAAATTTAGTAGCACCGACCGCGATGTACTGCGGCTCATCGCCGCCCAAGGCGCGATGACGATTGAAAACATCCGCCTGTCCCGCCGGCTCCGCCGATCGTATTGGAACACCGTGTACGGTCTGGCCGCCACCGTGGACCTGCGGGACCATCCCACACGCGGCCACTCCGATCGGTTGGCCCAATATGCCGTGGCCATCGGCATGCGACTAGGCCTCCGGGCTGACCGGATGGAGGATCTGAAGATCGCCGCCCTTTTGCATGATATCGGCAAGATTGGCATCGATGATGGGGTCTTGCGGAAGCCTGGAGACCTCACGGTAGAGGAATATGACTGGATGAAGACCCATACGCTCATGGGAGCCAAGATTCTGGCGATGATGGAACTTCCCTCACGGGTGGTGGAGGCGGTCTTATTCCACCACGAACGCATGGACGGATCAGGGTACCCGCTGGGACTGCGCGGAGACCAGATCCCGATCGAGGCGCGCATTCTCGCGGGCGCCGATGCCCTCGAAAGCATGACCAGCACGCGGTCGTACCGCGTTGCCATGCCCGTGCGTGAGGCGGTGACGGAGCTCGCCGCAGGCCGGGGGACGCAGTTTGATCCCCAAGTCGTCGATACGCTCCTTGCCTGCCTGCAGGCGGGCGATCTCCAGACGCTGACCCCAGACGACACCGTGCCGATGTCTGTGCCGGAGTCGGCGTAGAGACGACCGTGTCGACGACCCCGCGCATGCACACCACGGTGGGTGTCACCACCGGACTGCACCAGCGCATGGTGCCGAAGCTGATGATGGTGAATGCGCTGTTGGTCCTGCCGTTGAACCAGTTGCTCTCCCGCATTGAGCAGGAGCTGTCCGAGAACCCTGCTTTGGAACTGGACGAAAAACCCGCCTCCCCGGAGTCAGACTGGACCCCGGGGGAGGGTGGGCAGTCGCTCACGAGCTGGACCCCCGATGAGGAAGAGTTCGATCCCTTCTCGCGGATGGCCGCCCCGGTCTCGCTGCAGGAGCATTTGCTGATGACCCTGCAGGCGCAAGGGCTCTCCGCGCGCGATCATGCCATCGGCGAGCGGCTCCTGGGCTATATCAACGAGAACGGGTACCTGGAAGCGTCCCCCGCACAGGTCGCCCAGGAGCTCAACGCGGAAGTGGAAGAAGTCGAGGCCGTCTTGGGCCGCATCCAGCGCTTTGAGCCTGTGGGCGTCGGGGCCCGCAATGTGGAAGAGTGCTTACTCCTGCAGCTGCGTGTGATGGAATCGACCGCGGTCAATCGTCTCGCCCAGCGCATTGTGGAGACGTACCTGCCCGATCTCGCCGCCCACCGGTTTGACAAAGTGGCCAAGGCGGTGGACGCGACCGTGACCGAGGTCAAAGACGCCCACGAGTTTGTGAAAGCGAGTTGCTACCCGTACCCCGGCGAGCAGTATCGCAGCGACCAAGACGGCGGACGGGTCCGACCCGCTGAGATCGCCCGGCCGGATGCCATCGTGCGCCGCACAGACGATGGATTTGTGATTGAGTTGTGCCGCCAAAATGCGTTCGCGCTGCGCGTGAACGCATTCTATGACGACTTGCGCCGACAAATGCGCCGCGCGTCCGCGGGCTACTCCGACGAATCCCGCGGGCACGTGCGGGATTATGTGAACCGGGCCAAGCTATTTATCGACGCCCTCCAGCGCCGGAACTGGACCTTTGCCAATATCGTGGAGGCCATTGTGCGCACACAGTGGGAGTTCATCGAGCGCGGGGATGCCCACTTGAAACCGTTGACCAAGGCGATGATCGCCGCGGAGCTGGGAGTCAGCGAATCCACGGTGAGCCGGGCGCTCGATGGGAAGTTCGTGCAGTTGCCCCCCACCGGACGCGTGGTGAGTTTCGATCTCTTCTTTGATCAGTCGTTGCCGACGAAAGACCGGATCCGCGAGATCGTTGCTGCCGAACCCCGCCCGCTCACCGACGAGGAGATTGCGGTCCAGCTGACCTCCGAAGGGATCAAGATCGCACGGCGCACGGTGACCAAATACCGCGAGGAAATCAACATTCCGCCGTCCACCACCCGCGGGCCCATGGCGGCCAGCTCCTAGCCTCCCCGACAGTCCCGGTCCGGTCCCTCCTTCCTCAGATACCCGCGAGCGTTCCGTTTCCATTGGGACCGTCGGGCACGCACGTCCCCAGACCGCTCCAGCGCGAGCATGGCACGTTCCTTGCTCTTGTTTTGAGGCAGGAGAGTTCTCTCACTCTACCTTGTACCTTCGGGTTCTGGAGGACGTATGTCACGACGTCGACGCAGTCGGCCGACCTCGATCGCCCATCCGACGCCCCGCCGCGAGGAGTCATCGGCGGCAGACGCGGCGGTGGTGGTACTGCAGGCGGAGTGCGCCAAGCTCGCCGAAGAACAGTTGCCCTTGAGGGTCGCCTATGAGCGATTCCTCGATCTTGTCCATCGCGTCGTACCCTTTGCGCACGGCACGCTCTATGTCGCGGAGTGGACGAGCGGCAAGCTCTTCCCAGTCGCCGTCCGCGGCAATCGCGTCGAGTTGGCCGACCAGATCCGGTTTGCCCGGGGACGGGGGCTCTCGGCGTGGGTCGCGCAAGAAGGCCGAGCGGTGGTGATCCCCGATCCGGCCGCGCGCGAAGAGCGGGCGGCGTTTTCCGACGAAACACTGCGCGCCTTCCTCGCGTTCCCGTTGGTGCAACAGGGAGTTGTATCCGGGGTCGTGGCATTGACCCGTACGGACAGTACCTTCGCAGAAGACGAGTTTGACCGCCTGGCCGAGTTAGCTGCGCCGCTGGCACGGACGCTGTCCACGATGCGTCGGGAATCGCAGATGCGCGAGCTGATCTCCCTCGATGCCGAGACGGGGTTAAGTAGCGACCATCACTTTCTGGCCCGCCTAGACGAAGAACTCCATCACGCGACGGAGTTTTCTCTCGTCCTGTTGGAGCTGCAAATGCCTGCCGGTCCCGTGCCGCTCGCGCAGCGCTTTACCCAGCGCCTGCGCGAGGTGATCCGCAGTTGCGATCTCGTGGCCCACCTGGGCGAGGGACGATTTGGTGTCCTGTTGGCCGGGGTGAATCGCGAGACGGCGGGAGCCATCGTCGACCGCTTCGCCCAGATTGTCGCAGGCGAGCTGCGCGCCGCCTCCGGGGCCTCGCTCCGGCTGCGGGTGGGGCTCGCCACGGGTACTGAACTAGCGCAGAGTTCCCCGGACGCGTTGCTGCAGCGCGCGGCTGCGGCCATGGCCGACATCGCGTGAGGTTGGTCTGATGACCGAAGCCGCAAAGTCAGTGGCCGCACTGTGGGGACGTTTCAAAGAGCAGCGCACCGCGGCGGTCCGCGAGCACTTGGCAGTGGCCTACCTTCCCCTCGTCCGAACACAGGCCCGGCAGATGGCCGCGCGGGTGCCGGCCTCGGTCAAGAGAGAAGATCTGGAAGGGTACGGGATGATCGGTCTGCTCGAGGCGATCGATCGGTTTGATTCCGACCGTGGAATTCCGTTTGAGGTGTTTGCCCGGCTGCGCGTGCGCGGCGCGATCTATGACTACTTGCGGACGCTCGATCTCCTGCCGCGCCTGGCGCGCCAGCACGTGCACCGCGTGCAGGCTCAACAGTACCTCTTAACCCGCCGGCTTGGCCGCGCCCCGACCGATCGTGAACTGGCGGAGGCGACGGGCATGAACGCCCCATCCCTGGCTCGGGCGCGCACGGACGCGCACGCGGGAACGCCGCTGTCATTAGACGAGTTCAACGACAGCGATCGCCTCCCCGAGGCGCTCGCGCGCGACGCCGGAGGCGATGTCTCCAGTCTCGTCGAGCAGCAGGCGCGGGATGCGGCGTTGTGGCAAGCCATCGACTTGCTGCCAGTCCGGCACAAAGTCGTGATCGGCCTATACTATTGTGAGGGACTGACGTTGGGGGCGATCGGTCGTGTGCTGCGTGTCACCGAGTCGCGGGTGAGTCAGATGCGCAGCGAGGCTCTGCAGGGTCTCCGCACCCACCTGGCGCTACGCACGTGGTGGGATGGCCCGGTGTCAGACCGGAGCCAGCACCCAGGCGGCCCAAGGGCTACCGGGCCGGTTCCTGGGGCACAACAAGACCGTGGACCGCGAGCAACTCAAGACCATCCTCACTGAAGCCCGACGGCAGTCTGCGGCTCAGGCCGCATTGCTGCTCTCCGGCGACGGAGTGGTGCTGGAATCCGTCGGTGATGCCCAGGCCGATCTGGATACCCTGGCCGCGTATGCGGCCAGCAGCGTGATGGTGTGTGAGCGACTGGGCGAAAGTGCGTCGTTTGGATCCCCCGAAGCGGTCATGGTCGTCTTTCCCGCTCGGGCTGTGGCGATGGCTCCCCTGGGGCCGGCGATGGCAGTGCTGATCGGCTCCGCCTCGCAGTTGGGGACGCTGCGGCTGACCTTGCTGCGCTTTGTGGACGATTTAGGAGCCGCTCTGCGCGCCGAACCGCGCCGCGCCGCCCCGACGAGTGGCGACGCGGACGCCCCCGCCGTAGACCGCACGAAGGCCGCACGCATTACGCCTGGGCTCGGCTAGTCTCTTCGTTTTCTCCCGCGGGTCGCGCCTGTGATTTGTTGATTTCGCGTCAGGATCGCTGCTGCGCAGGTACGCTGCATTGACGGGTCCACGTTCTCGAACGGGAAGTTGTGCGCGTCACCTCCCCATGCGCAAGAGGGTCACCCGCTGCGACTTTGAATACTGGATAGCACAGCAGGCGACGTCTCGCCCGGTGTACACCCACGCACGAAGGGTCTGGGGAGTGTCCGATGGCCGATAGTGTGACCGTAACTGTGCAACCCACGCCCAACGTCAACGCGTTAAAGTTCGTGCTCAACCGCCGCCTCACTGAGGGCAAGAGTCAAACCTTCCGGCCGCCGACCGAGGCGCGTGCGTCCCCGCTGGCGGCGGCGCTGCTTGCCATTCCGGGTGTGGTGCAAGTCTTCTTTCTCAACGACTTTATTACCGTGACGCGTGATCCTTCCGCGTCATGGGATGTCCTTGCTGCGCAGGCCGAGGCCGTCATCCAGCGGCACTTCGCGCCGGAGGGCTGAGTCCTCCGTGGCCGGTGCCTCTCGCACGATGAGATCCGGCGTTTCCAGCAGGCGTTTCACTTCCTGAAGGTACTGCGCCGCTTCTGCGCCGTCGGTGACGCGGTGATCGGCGGACAGGGTCAGTTTCATCGTGGTCGCCGCCACGATCTGCCCCGTGCGCACCAGCGCGCGGGGGAGCGCTTTGCCGACGGCCAGGATCGCGGTCTGCGGGGGATTGATGATCGCGATGAAGTTCTCCACGTCGCCGAACATTCCCAGGTTGCTGACCGTGAACGTCCCGCCATTGTAATCCTCGGGGTGCAGATGGCCCGCACGCGCACGCTCGCCGAGATCGTGGATCTTGCCCGCGAGCTCTGAGAGCGGGAGTCGGTCCGAGTCGTGCACCACCGGGGCGATCAACCCCTCCGGCAACGCGACGGCGATCGCCACATTGATCCGTCGGTACCGGCGGATCGTGCCGTCGATGAGGGCGCTGTTCAGATTGGGGTATTGGCGCAGCGCCAGGGCGGCCGCTTTCACGACCAAGTCATTGACCGACACCTTGCCCCCCGTTTGCGCCGCGTTCAGCTGTTGACGCGCGCGCAGCGCGGCATCCATGGTCACTTCCACCGTGACGTAGAAGTGCGCCGCCTGCTGCTTGCTTTGGCTCATCCGCCGGGCAATCGTCTGCCGCATCTTGGTGAGGGGAATCGCGTCAAACTCCCCTTCCGCCCCCGGCGGCGGGGGCGCCCCCGGAGCGGGCCGGGTGGCGGTAGCGACGAGAGCCTCGACGTCTTCCTTAGTAATGCGTCCCTCCGGGCCGGTCCCGCGGACGGTAGCTAAATCGATCCCATGCTCCGCCGCCAGATTCCGCGCAAGAGGGGAGGCTTTCACCCGGTCGGCCGCATCCGTCTGGGTGACTGGCGGGGCGGAGGGTCGCGCCGGAGCGCTGGGGAGTGGGGCAGGGGTGGTTGGTTTCGCCGGGAGCCCCGGGCTGGGCGCGGGTGGGAGGGAGACTTGCTGGCCGGGGGCGCCAATCACGGCGATGTTGGTCCCCACCGCGACAGTCTGGCCTTCGGGGACGAGAATGGTCAGCAGCACCCCAGAGTCCTCGGCCTCGATGTCGACGTTGACCTTATCGGTCTCGATCTCGGCAATCGCCTCACCCTTGGCCACGGGATCGCCGGGGCGTTTCTTCCACTGAAGGATCTTGCCCTCCGTCATTGCGTCGCCCATCTTGGGCATGATGACTTCGGCCACCGACGCACCTCCTGCCTCAGGCCCCCCGGCCTGCGGCCTCAACGCACCGTCTGCGCGCTGAGATCCT
Organism: Armatimonadetes bacterium 13_1_40CM_64_14; assembly: GCA_001917855.1. Lineage (GTDB taxonomy): Bacteria > Sysuimicrobiota > Sysuimicrobiia > Sysuimicrobiales > Kaftiobacteriaceae > 13-1-40CM-64-14. Next base: position 28,177 of record MNEU01000039.1, read on the forward strand.
CCCTCAGGCTTACTTCCGGCCGAGTGTTTTCTTTACGGCCTCAATGATTGCAGCCTCGTGCGGCACGGCGGCGAGTTCGAGTGTCCGGGCGTATGGCATCGGCACGTCCGCGCCGGTGACGCGTTCGATCGGAGCGTCCAACTGGTCAAAGGCTTCCTCGTAAATGCGCATCGAGATCTCGGCCGCCGCTCCGAAAGGCTTCCACTGTTCTTGCACCACGACCGCGTGGTGGGTCCGCGCGACGGACTCCACCATCGTGCCGACGTCCAGCGGGCGCAGCGTGCGCAGGTTGACGACCTCCGTCTCGATCCCGTCGTTCACCAGCTGGTCGGCTGCGGCCAGCGCCACGTGCAGCATGCGGCTGTACGCGATGACCGTCGCATGCCGCCCGCGCCGGGCGATTGCCGCTGCGCCGAAGGGAAGCGCAAAGTCAGAGTCGGGCACCTCGCCTTTCATCCCATACAGCGCGGCGTTTTCCAGGAAGATCACGGGGTCCTTCCCCCGAATGGCCGTCCGCAGGAGCCCGGCCGCGTCCGATGGGGTCGCGGGGGCGACGACATACAAGCCAGGGAAATGGGCATACGTGGCTTCCAGACTCTGTGAGTGCTGGGCGGAGAGCTGCACGCCGGCTCCGTTGGGGCCGCGGATGACTAGCGGCACGTCAACTTGTCCCCCTGAAAAGTAGCGCACCTTCGCCGCGTGGTTGATGATCTGGTCGAAGGCCAAGAAGGCGAAGTTCCACGTCATGACTTCCACGACGGGTCGCAATCCGAGCATCGCCATCCCGATGGCCGCCCCGACAAACCCCAGCTCGGAGATGGGTGTGTCCATGACGCGCGTGGGACCATACCGCGCGAGCAAGTCGGCGGTGACGCGAAAGGTGCCTTGGTACACGCCTATATCTTCGCCCAGCAGGAGGACGTTCGGATCTCGATCCATCTCGGCAATGAGAGTGGACCGTAGCGCGTCGCGGTAGGTCAATTCGGCCATGAGGTCACACCAGACCCCCGGTTCCGTCCCTACGAGGGCGTGCCGTAGACGTCACGATAGAGTTCGTCAGGCGGCGGAGGGGGGCTCTCTTCAGCAAAGCGCACGGCGTCTTCGACAGAACGCTGCGCGGTTTGGGCAATCGCTTCCACCTGCGCATCCGTGAGGCCGCCCGCAGCCCGCAGTCTGTCCTCGAGGAGGGCAATAGGGTCGCGCTTCCGGGCGATAGCGACTTCGTCCTTGGTGCGGTACGGCTGGAACAGATCTGCGGCGCCGTGGCCGGCGAACCGGTAGGTGAGCAGTTCCACGGCATAGGGCCGCCCGTTCTCGCGCGCGAGTCGGACCACGCGATCGGCCACTCGGCGCACCTCGATGAAATCCATCCCGTCCATGCGCTCGGCCTCAATGGCGTAGGCGGCGAAGCGCGCGGCGAGGTTCGTGACCGCTGAGGAGCGGGCGACCGGCGTACCCATGGCGTATTGGTTGTTTTCCACCACGTACACGATCGGGCACATCTTCTGCTGGCCCCACAAGGCGGCCATATTGACGGGCTCGTGGAACGACCCACTATTCATCGCGCCGTCTCCCAGAAAGCAGATGCAGATACGGTCCGTTCCCCGATGCCGCAGCGCATAGGCGGCGCCAGTCGCGAGGGGAATGTGCCCGCCCACAACGCCGTAGCCGCCGTAGAAGCCGCGGCTGAC